>NZ_RZQP01000327.1:0-5318 GCF_003998165.1 Mesorhizobium sp. M7A.F.Ca.US.007.01.2.1
GCTCAATATGCTTGATGAACCCAACCAGCCCGACGATCCCAGCGAGGAGCGCAATGTCCGCCGTGTGCTCAACCAGCCCGGCGTACCGGATTTTCCGAGCGTCGGTGGCGAATTCCACACGTCCTGTGTGCGCACCTGCGACGGCTACTTTTTCCCTATGTCGAACTCGGCCTCGGCAGGCGATTTCGAACGCGACCAGAAGAATTGCGAATCGAGCTGCCCCGGCACCGAGATGCAGGTTTTCTATTCGCGCGGCATGGACGACGATTCGGCGTCGATGACGTCATCTGTCACCGGCCGGCCTTACAGCGAATTGCCGACCGCCTATCTCTACAAGCAGCCCGGCGTGTCGCGGCCGCCGGCTTGCGGCTGCAACGCCGCTGCGCAGGGTTTCCAGATCATCGCCGGCAATCCGCCGAATCCGGTGCAATCGCAGCCAGAGACAGACGCGTCATCATTCATTCCAGTCCCGGTTGCAAAACCTGATCCGGGCGCCGATCCCGAAACGCTGGCCAATCTGGAAGGTGGGCTCGACCGCGAGGCGATCAAGCGGCTTTCCGCGAGGCCGGTGACGTCGCCCGTGTCCGCGCTGCCGCCGGAACAGCGCAAGGTCAGGGTCGTCGGGCCAACGTTCCTTCCCGACCCATCAGCGGCAATAGATCTGCAAGCTCCGGCCCCGAAGGCAGTCCGGTAAGGGCTGTCCTGAGTGGCATGAACAACGCCTTGCCCTTGCGGCCGGTCGCTTCCCTGATCTTGCCCGTCCAGTCCTTCCAGATCGTCGCGGTCCAGGGTTCCTCCGGCAGCAGGTCGAACGCCTGTCGAAGAAAGTCGCGGTCGTCATCGGAAAATTGCGGCTTCTCCTGCGGTCCTTCGCGCAGGATGCGCCACCAGTTGACCGCATCGGCCAGCCTGTCGAGATTGCCGCGCACCGCCAGCCAGAACGGTTCGGCCTGCTCGCCGGAGACGCCGAGCACGATGAGACGGTCTTGTGCCTCGGCGAACGGCATGTGGTGCAGCAGCGACCGGTTGAGCACGAACAGCTCGTCCGGATCGAACTTGGCCGCGGATTTCGATGTCGCCGCCGGATCGAAGCGTTCGGCGAGTTCGCCCATCGTCGGCATCGCCGCGACATTCTCCGAAGTGCCTACCAGGACGGCCAATGATGCGACGGCCATCGGCTCGATGCCGTCCTCGCGCAGGCTTTCGATGGAGAGCGCGCCGGTGCGCTTCGACAAGCCCTCGCCCGATGCGGTGGTCAGGAGATTGTGGTGGCCGAACACTGGCGGCGTGGCAGCCAGTGCCTGGAACAGGGCGATCTGCACGCCGGTGTTGGTGACATGGTCGTCGCCGCGGATGACATGGCTGACGCCCATCTCGATGTCGTCGACCACGGAAGGCAGCGTATAGAGATAGGTGCCGTCCTCGCGCACCAGGACCGGGTCGGAAAGCGAGGCCAGATCGACGGTTTCCTCACCGCGCACCAAGTCGTTCCAGTGGATTTCAGTGCGTTCCGGCTGTTGTGGATCGTCTGAGAAATTGGGCAGGAGAAAACGCCAGTGCGGCCGGCGGCCATCGGTCTGGTATTCGGCGATCTGTTCGTGCGTAAGGGTCAACGCCTCGCGGCCATAGACGGGCGGCAGACCGCGCGTGCGGCGCACCTTGCGCCTGAGATCCAGCTCCTCCGGCGTTTCGTAGCAGGCATAGAGAACGCCTGCCGCCTTCAGCCTCTCGACCGCCGCGTCATAGACTTCGAAGCGCCGCGACTGGTACTCGGTGGCGTCGGGAAAAATGCCCAACCAATGCAGGTCGTATAGGATGGCGTCGGAAAACTCCTGCTTCGAGCGCGCAATGTCGGTGTCGTCGAAGCGCTGGATGAAGCGACCCTTGTTGTTCACGGCGAACAGCCAGTTGAACAGAGCCGTGCGCGCATTGCCGATATGGATGCGGCCGGTCGGCGAAGGGGCGAAACGAACGGTAACTGTCATGAGCGGGGCGTACCGGATGCTTTTACGATTGACAAGACGCGCCCCCGCGCTGCCCGGCAGACATAGAACATGGCGGCTGGAATGAAAAGACCGGGCGTTGGACGCCTCAGGAGGCACCCATTCCGCAGGCGGCCTTTGTAACCGAGCGCTGCCAGCCGCTGGGGCCGACCACCGGTTGAAGGCGATCAGCGGCCGAAATCATCGGAACTGAGGCGGGTCCAGCGGTCGCCCACCAATCCACCGATAAAGATGTCGCCGGAGCGGACCGCTTCCGTGACCTCGGCGATCCGCGAGCGGACCATCGTTCCCCCGGCATAGCGGAAGAAGACATTCTTGTAGCCAAAGAGTTGGGATATGAATCTGGTCTGCGTCTGCCCGGTGATGCCCACGCAGCCCATCTCCCATGCGGCGGCGACAAGCGCATCCAGCGTCGCGCCCCAATGCGATCCGAATGCCTGGATTTGCAACAGGTTCGCCATGTCGCCGGCTTGACCATAGAAGGCATAACAACCGAGCATTTTGCCCGTTTCGTCGTAGATCCCACCGAAATGAAGGGGGCCGTCGGCCCGCTTCTCGGCCGCCAGCGCAAGCAGCCGTGGCAACTCCCCATCCTTCCAACTCGGCCGAAGAGCGTAACCAGACAGGAGGGTCGGCAGTTCCTCGGCAAATTGCACGGCATTGATCGGCTCACGGTGGGTGCGATGCGACGATGAATGCTGGACGGGGGGCTCGAACCTTCTTTTCGCAAGAGCATCGAATGCTCGCGCAAAGGGGTCGAGTACAAGGTGAGGCAGGCCGGGCCATTTACGGTGCAGTGCGGCGGCGGCCATTCCCGCCGGCCGGAAGACATATGTCCATCCCAGACAATGCACCGGCAGGAGTTGATACTTCATCGGGCGCGCGAAGGCCAAGGATGTCCGGTTGGCCGAATCGGTCAGCTGCAGATCGAATTCGCCTTGATGCAATGCCCGCAGCAATTGCGGTCCGGCCGAGCCGTCATCGGTGCCGGGGTCGGCCATGAGCGGCCCGATGATCGCCGCATTCAATGGCGCACCATTGAGCTCGTAGCGGGCTTTCAAAACGCCGAGGAACCCACCCAGGCGGCCCTGCCGGTTGATCTGGACAAGAGCGTTGCTTTCACCGGAGTGGCCGGCAGGGTCGAGATAAATCTCTCTCATATACGCGGCCGTTTCGGCGATCGCGCGATCGAGGAGGTGACGGCGGCGCCGGCGAAACTTCGTCAGGAAGAGTGCGGCGACGCGCTCGAGATCTTCGGCAGCAAGCGGCCGAACCGAGCCATGCTGAGATTCCAGCACTGACGGCGCAGCCAACTTTTCCTCGGCATTCGCAGAAAGATGCATCGTGAAGAACGTCCGTGGGTTGCCTCCATCGGATATATATCAACCAATGGTAGAAACAACGTATCTCGGTCAATATGATGAACAGAGGTCCCAAGACTTACTATCCGGACAGGACTTCACAGGCAAATCAAGTCGGCCAGCATCACGGCGCTGATCGACGGATCGACTGCCTTCCTGCGATCGCATCTCCTGCTCCAGCCCGCTGGGCTGACCGTGCCTGACAGAGGCGGCCTCCGGCCGAAGCTGGAGGCCGCCTCAGGTCAGCTGACAAGTCCCTTGGTCAGTTCGAGCGCCTGGCGTTCGAACAGGCGACGGTAGATGCCGCCTTTCAGCCGGATCAGTTCGTCATGCGAGCCTTCCTCGACGATGTTGCCGCGATCGAAGACCAGCAGCCTGTCGAGCGCCCGCACTGTCGAAAGCCGGTGCGCGATGACCAGCGTGGTGCGGCCGACCATCAGCCGCTCCATCGCCTGCTGGATCAGCACCTCCGATTCCGAATCGAGGCTCGATGTCGCCTCGTCGAGGATCAGGATGCGCGCATCGGCAAGGAAGGCGCGCGCGATCGCCACGCGCTGACGCTCGCCACCCGACAGTTTCACGCCGCGTTCGCCGACCAGTGTACCGTAGCCCTTTGGCAGGTTGGTGATGAAGTCATGCGCACTCGCCAGCTTCGCGGCATGCTCGATCTCCTCCTGCGACGCACTCGGCCTGGCATAGGCGATGTTTTCGGCCAGGGACCGGTGGAACAGGATCGGCTCCTGCTGAACGATGGCGATCTGCCCGCGCAGCGAGGCTTGCGCCACCTGCGAGATGTCCTGACCGTCGACCAGGATTTTCCCCGCGTTCACGTCATAGAGCCGCTGGATAAGCTTGACGAAGGTCGTCTTGCCCGACCCCGAATGGCCGACCAGCCCGACGCGCTCACCCGGCGCGATATCGACCGAAAAGTCGCGGTAAAGCGCGGATCGGTGATGGCCATAGTGAAAGGTGACGTTGTCGAAGCTGATCCGTCCTTCGGTGATCCGGATCGGCTTGGCACCTGGCCGGTCCTCGATGCCGAGCGGTTCGGACTGGAAATCGACCAGCTCTTCCATATCGTTGATGGAGCGCTGCAGGTTGCGGATATGCGTGCCGATGTCCCTGAGATAGCCCTGCAGCACAAAGAGCGAGGTCAGCACGAACGCAACGTCGCCGGCGCTCGCCTGCCCCCAGGACCACAGCATCAGCGCCAGGCCGATCACCGCAGCGCGCATGACCAGCAGCAGCACTCCTTGCGTGGTGCCGTTGATGGTGCCGCGCACCCAGGTGCGCCGTGTACGCGCACGCCATTTGGCGACGACCTCGGCCAGGCGGCGTTCTTCGCGCTCCTCGGCGCCAAAGCCCTTGACCACGGCGTTGCAGCTGACCGCGTCGGCCAGCGAGCCGCCGAGGCGGGTATCCCAGGTGTTGGCGAGCCTTGCCGCCGGCGCGACATAGCCAAGTGACAGCAGCGCCGTCACCGTGATGAACAGCACCGAACCGGCAGCAACGACCGCACCCATCAACGGCCAGAACCAGCCAAGCAGCAACGTCGACCCGACCAGCATGACGATCGACGGCAGCAACGCGATGAGGATGGTGTCGTTGAGCAGGTCGAGCGCCCACATGCCGCGCGTCACCTTGCGGACGGTCGAGCCGGCAAAGCTGTTGGCATGCCAGTCGGTGGAAAAGCGCTGAACGCGATGGAAAGCATCGGCGGCGATGTCGGCCATCATCTTCAAGGTCAGCTCGACGATGCCCATGAACGCCAGGTTGCGCAACACGACGCCGGCCAGCGCCAGCGCCATCAACATCGAGAACGCCGTCAGCGCGGCATTCCAGGCAATCGCGTCGGCGCCGGCGCTGCTGGCGACGGCGTCGACCAGCCGGCCGGAATAGAGCGGCGTCAGCACATCGGCCAGCGTCGACAGCAGGAAGCTGGCCATGATGAGCG
>NZ_RZQP01000328.1:0-5317 GCF_003998165.1 Mesorhizobium sp. M7A.F.Ca.US.007.01.2.1
GTGGGTGCAGATTGGCTGGCCAGGTTCCGATATTGCCAGGCGGGCTGGCCTTCACCATCTTAGCTGGGATGGCGACACCCAAATCGAAAACACCCGACTCCGGCTCATCCGGGCTTCAGCACGATCTCTTTGGTGCTGCCGACGACCTACCGGAAGGTTTCTTCTATCAGCCCGAGTTGATCACGGCGCAAGAAGAAACGGAACTCGCCCGGCATCTGGAAGGCCTGCCGTTCGAGGCGTTCGATTTCCATGGCCATCTGGCAAACCGGCGCGTCGTCGGTTTTGGCCTGCGTTACGACTACGACAGACGCCAGGTCGTCGAGGCGCCGCCGATCCCTGACTTCCTGCTGTCCCTGCGCGACAAGATCGCAGCGTTGGCAGGCCGGCCCGCCAACGCCTTCGCGCAAGTGTTGATCAACGAATACCGGCCCGGCGCCGGCATCGGCTGGCATCGAGACAAGCCTCATTTCGAAGACGTTGCGGGTGTTTCGTTGCTGGCGCCTTGCAGCTTCCGGCTCCGGCGGAAGAATGGCACCAAATGGGACCGCCGGACCATCGTCGTCGAACCAAGGTCGGCGTATCTCATGACCGGACCATCGCGCATGGAATGGGAGCACAGCATTCCGGCGGTTGACCTGCACCGCTACTCGATCACCTTGAGGACATTGCGCGCCAACTCCGCATGAGCATCGCGCGCCGAGCCGTTCTGTGCCATTGCCAGCGCCATCACGAGTTCTTGAACGCAAAACGGTTCCGGGAACCTCCCAACCACAAGTTGGTTTGGAGGACAGGTACAGCTTCAAAGGTGGAGAATGTCCATGGCCCGTGCCCGATCCGTGTTGGTGGCAGCCAGGCGTCCGTTCCATAAAACGCCGATGGCGGTCGCAAACGCATGTTTCGTCGGCACATTGCTGACCGACGTTGCCTATTGGCGAAGCGCTGAAATGATGTGGGCAGATTTTTCCGCCTGGCTGCTCCTTGCCGGCCTGGTTGTAGGCGTGCTCGCGGTTCTTGCAGCACTTGTCGATTTGTCTACCGGCCGACTTGCCCGTCAAGCCGGGCCTGCATGGCCATATCTCCTTGGCAGCCTCGTCGTGCTCGTCATATCGCTCTTCAACGCACTGGTGCACAGCCGTGATGCCTGGACCTCGGTCGTGCCGACGGGGCTCATCCTGTCCGCCGTCGCCGTGATCGTTATCCTCTTGCTGGGACTGCTGGGATGGAGTTCCGGCCACACTCAAGTGGAGGTGGTCGAATGAATGTCTCCGCCAGACATATCCGGCGTATCGCGAGCCTCGGTCTGCTGTTCGGATCGATTTTGGCGCTGCCCGCATGCAGCGATGACGAACCGGATCCCACCGATCAGGTCGGAGCAAACCCGACGCTGCCTGAACCTATTCAGTATCTGGTGCCGCCCATGCATGTCGCGTCGGTCGTCGGTTGGAAACAAGACGAGAAGCCGACCGTCGCCAAGGGTTTGCAAATCCAGGCCTTTGCCAAGGGCTTGAGGCATCCGCGCTCGCTTTACACATTGCCGAATGGTGACGTTCTGGTGGTCGAATCCGTGGCGCCGCCCGGTGCCGCAATCAAGCGGCCGAAAGACCTGATCATGGGCTGGATCGAGTCGATGGCGACCTCGGGCGGCGGCACCGAAGGAAGCAACCGTATCACCCTGCTGCGGGATACGAACGGCGATGGTCTGCCCGATGTCCAGGAGGTCTTCCTCGATCATCTCAATTCGCCCTTTGGCGTGGCCCTGGTCGGCAACGATCTCTACGTCGCCAACACCGACGCCATCGTGCGTTATCCCTACACGTCGGGCGACACCAAGATCACCGCGCCGGGCGCCGTGCTGACGCCATTGCCCGGCGGACCTATCGATCACCACTGGACAAAGTCTCTCGTGGCCAGCCCCGACGGGTCTCGGCTGTATGTCGGCATCGGATCCAACAGCAACATCACCGAGAACGGCATCCAGGCGGAAAAGGACCGGGCCGCCATCTGGGAAGTCGACAGGGCCACTGGCCGCTATCGTATTTTCGCGAGCGGCCTGCGCAATCCCAACGGGCTGAGTTGGGAGCCGCAGAGCGGCGCGCTGTGGGCTGTGATCAACGAGCGCGACGAGCTCGGTCCTAACCTGGTTCCCGACTACATGACCTCGGTCAAGGACGGCGCGTTCTATGGTTGGCCGTACAGCTACTATGGTCAGCATGTCGACCCGCGCGTGATGCCGCAGCGGCCGGACCTCGTCGCCAAGGCGATCCCTCCCGACTATGCCTTGAGTTCCCACGTCGCACCTCTGGGCTTGACGTTCTACACTGGAACCAACCTGCCGGAGCTCTATCGCAACGGCGCCTTTGTTGGCGAGCATGGTAGCTGGAACCGCAAGAGCTTCAACGGCTACAAGGTCGTTTTCGTGCCGTTCAAAGACGGTCATCCAGATGGCAAGCCGCAGGACGTCGTCACCGGTTTCCTCGGCAAGGACAACAAGGCGCACGGGCGGCCCGTCGGCGTTGCCGTCGACAAATCCGGCGCGCTGCTGATCGCCGACGATGTCGGGAACACGGTCTGGCGCGTAACTTCCACGAGCCAGTAG
The DNA here is from genome assembly GCF_003998165.1 of Mesorhizobium sp. M7A.F.Ca.US.007.01.2.1. NCBI lineage: Bacteria > Pseudomonadati > Pseudomonadota > Alphaproteobacteria > Hyphomicrobiales > Phyllobacteriaceae > Mesorhizobium > Mesorhizobium sp. M7A.F.Ca.US.007.01.2.1. The sequence continues at coordinate 2,597 of NZ_RZQP01000328.1, forward strand.
GCACCTGCATAAACGCTGATCGCTTCACTATCTCGGTGCGAATTCCACCAGCGCCTTGACGAATTCTGCCGGTGCCTCGATCGGCAGGAATTCGCCGCAGTTGGCGATCATGTGACCTTGCAGGTTCTTTGCGCCAGACATCCTCAGACCTTCGAGGTAATCGTCGATCGATCCAAAATCCGCGTCGCCGCGGATATAGAGGATCGGAACTTCGATGCGCGCCGGGGCATTGGCCTCGGCATCCTGCTTGAACGCGCGATACCAATCAAAGCCGGCCTTAAGTGCCTCCGGCCTCGCATAGGCCTGCGTCAACGTCTCCCGCATTTCATTGGTCAATGCTTCGGGACGGCCGGCGAGCAGATCGAAGAAAAAATCGAAGTAGGCGCGTTGATGGCCCGTCACCAGCAACTCCGGTAACTCAGGCACCGCATGAAACGCAAAGTGCCAGATGCCCGGGTTTGCGACTACCTTCGTCCATGGTTGAAGGCCGGGGATAACCGTATTCATCGGCACCGCGCCGACGATGCGACCGCCATGATGGCGAGCAGCAGCGAAGGCAATCATGCCGCCCACATCGAAGCCTGCAACGACGATGGATTTGGCCCCAAGCGCCTCGGCGGCTGAAATCACAATACCGGCAAGAACCTTCTTTTCCGCCGACGGCGGAGTGCCACGCGATTCACCGATCTCCGGAAGATCGAAAGCCAGCGTAAAGTACCGTGTGCCGAGTTCATCGATCACGCCATCATAGATTTTCCTGGAATGGGGCCAGCCGTGCAGAAGGATCAAGGCCGGTCGGCGCGGATCGCCGGCCGTGGATACCGCCAGCTGCATATCGCCTGCTTCGAGGGTCTGGACGAGCATCGTCTATCCATTTTCGGGAACTCAGAAGAAAACGAAGAGCGAACGAATAGGTTGCCCCACCAGTTCAGTCTGCGTCGCTCGCCGCTGTCCGTTCTCCAACGTCTGTGCTCAAGGACCCAGCCCGCTTTCTGAGCCGGCTCGACCGTCACCAAGTGGGAGGAGGGGGCCATCCACCGGCCCTGTTGGTCCGCCTGCGGAACAAGCATTTAACCCTGGCGTTAGAATGCCGGGCGATCCCGCAACGGGCGAATGGGCAGTCGCGAAGTCGTCGCGGCGGTTTGCAATTAGGACAATGCAGGGAGATTCACATGCCGCTTACGGCCTTCGCACTCAATTGCTCGCTCAAAGCTTCGAACGACAGGGAAAAATCCTCCACCGATCGGTTGCTCGCCGATGTCCTGGCGGCGTTGATGCAATACGATGTGAAGGGCGAGATCGTGCGTGCGCTCAGCCACGATATCAAGCCCGGCGTGCTCTCCGACATGGGCGAGGGCGACGATTGGCCGAAACTCAGAAAGAAGATACTGGCGGCCGACATCTTCGTGCTCGGGCTTCCGATTTGGCTTGGCCAGCCCTCGAGTGTGGCCAAGCGCGTCCTGGAGCGGATGGATGCCTTTCTCGAGGAGACGGATGACAGAGGGCGAATGCCGGCAGCAGGAAAGGTGGCCCTGGTGGCCATCGTCGGTAATGAGGACGGTGCGCATCACTGCCACGCGGAATGCTTTCAGGCATTGAACGATGTCGGCTTCACCATCCCGGCCAATGGCGGGGTCTACTGGGTTGGCGAGGCGATGGAGGACGTCAACTATGTCGACCTGCCGGCAACTCCGGAAAAAGTCTCGGGTGCGATCGAAATGGCAGCCTCAAATGCCGCCCATCTCGCTGGATTGCTGAAAGACCAGGGCTATTCGGGCGTCTCGGGATGACCTTTGTTCGCCTAAACAACTTTGAGCGGCCAGACCTTGCAGCGTCAATGAGGTCTCAATCGGGAACAGGAAGGCTTGTAGCGAGTTCATATTCTCATCAGCCGGCGACCGCCGCTCCGTCTACACGGCGCGAAGCCGCAAACAGGAGAGCAAGTCATGGGTCTCGGCACAATTCTTATCATCATTCTGATTATCGCATTGCTTGGCGGCTTTAGTGGACTTGGCGGCGGGCCATTCTACGGCACCGGCTATTACGGGGGCGGCGGCCTCGGTCTTCTGCTGCTTATAGTCATAATCCTGGTCGTGCTCGGGCGTCTCTAGCCGAGTCCGCCATGCGGTGGCAGATTGTATCACCTGCCGCTTGCGGTTCTCTTCGGAGTTGCTTTGAATCCATAGCAGTCCGGCAATGACGGTCCGCCCTCTGGAGGGCGGACCACTCGTCGGACATATCAGGTCAAAATCAGCACGATCTTGAACGTATCCGGATCAACGATGACGATCCGACCGTCCGCAAGCACGAAATACTCGTAGCTTTCGTAAGCGGGAACGATCTTGACGATACGAGCCGGCAGCCGATGCAGCCTGACCTTGTGCCGCGGAACTTCGACGCCGACGCTGATGTCAAAATTGACATTGGACACAGGCTCGACCTTCGTCTCCCGGATGATCTGAGTGACTTGGGTTTTCTGCTCCACCGTCACGTTGTTGATGGAACCGGTCGACGTCGTATCCTGTGTCGAGGCCTTGCCCTGGGCCTGCTGGTCGGTGGTGGTGCCGGCCTTGCCCTGAGCCTGCTCGTCGGTCTGCATCTTGGTCTTGCCCTGGGCCTGCTGGTCGGTGGTGGTGCCGGTCTTGCCCTGAGCCTGCTCGTCGGTCTGCATCTTGGTCTTGCCCTGGGCCTGCTGGTCGGTGGTGGTGCCGGTCTTGCCCT
>NZ_RZQP01000329.1:0-5316 GCF_003998165.1 Mesorhizobium sp. M7A.F.Ca.US.007.01.2.1
TGGCAGATGTTCGACCGCGACAAGACGCAGGATATCGAAATTGCAAGCGGCGGCGACGGTTACATCCGGTTCCGCAATGCCGGCGGCGCTCAGCGCGTGGTCGATGCCTACTGGATCACCACGTCGCGGCTGGCAACTGGCGATTACGATTTCTTCACTGCCTGGGAATTGCAGGGTTCGAATGATGGCACCAACTGGGTAACCCTGGACACGCGTACGGGCGAACTCGGCTGGGGCAATGGCGAGACCCGCTTCTACGACTTCACAAACAAATCGGCGTTCGAATACCATCAACTGGTGTTCAGCGGCGGCGGTGGAGACGATGCAGTTGTCACCGTCTCGGCCGAGTTGGCGATGCATATCGCCGCTTTCGATCAGACGCCGTTCGATCTTACGGCGTCCTCAATCATCGGCATCAACAACGACACCGGATTCCAGGTCTCTGATGTCGGTCGATCCATTCGCCTCCTGGGCGCCGACGGCATCTGGCGCTGGGCCAGGGTCACCAGCCGCACCAGCACTACGGCCGTCAAGATCATCCTCTACGGACATGCGCTGCCGAACATGAACCCGATCACGCGCTGGCGCCTCGGTACGTTTGTTCCCGGAAAACATGTGGAGAGCGGCTCGCTCTATGAGGAGCGGCTGGCCTTCAGCCGCAAGTTCTCGGTCTATGCCTCGGCCACCGGCGACTTCGACAATTTCGCTCTCGGCGAGAAGGACGACGACGCGCTGGAGTTCGTTCAGGCCGGCGGCGGCCAGGCCAACGACATTGTCTGGATCGCCGACAGCGACGGCGCGCTGCTGATCGGCACCGGCGGCGGCATCCGCGCGCTGTCGGGCTCGGGCATCGACGAGGCGCTGACGCCGTCCTCGTTCAAGAACCGGCGCTCGCGCACCTTTGGTTGCGCCCGCATCCGCCCGGTCGATGCCGGCCAGTCGTTCCTCTATGTCACACGCTCGCGCAAATCGATCGCCGAGCTGACGCAGACGGCGCAGAGCCGTTTTGCTTCGGACGATGTCGGCCAGGTCTCCGAGCATATTCCCAAAAAGGGTGTGGTCGAGCTCGCCTTCCAGACCGATCCCGACCCGTTGCTATGGTTCCCGCTCGAGAATGGCGAGCTTGGCGGTTACACCCACCAGCCGAGCCAGGAGGTGCGCGGCATGCACCGGCACCGCCTCGGCGGCAGCGCCAGCGGGGCAGGCCCCGATGGTTCAAATTGGGCTGATGTCGAGAGCGCTGCGGTCACCCCCGGCCAGGACGGCAATGACGATCTCTGGCTGATCGTGAAGCGCAGCATTGGCGGCGCGACCAGGCGCTACATCGAGATAAAGACCGCGCCGTTCGAATACGGCGCCATCGCGGACGCCTTCGAGGTCGATTGCGGCCTGACCTACACGGGCCTTGCGGTCACCACGGTGGGCGGCGCCATGCATCTCGCCGGCCAGTCCGTCGATGTTCTCGCCGACGGAAAAGTCTATCGAGGCCTGATCGTCAGCGGCGGCGGCACCGTGACGCTGCCCGGCGGTTCCACCGCCGCCAAATGGCAGCTTGGCCTGCCCTATGCTGCGGGCGCCGACACGCTGGAGCTCGATGTCGGCGGCCGCGACGGCTCCATCATCGGCCGCCGCAAGAAGGTGGCGAAAGTGATCCTGTCGCTGCTGGAGACCGATACGACGGGGCTTCAAGTCCAGTCCTTGATGCGCGGCCGCTGGGAGCCGGTGCGCATGCCCTCGATCGTCGCGCCGGACGGAAGGGCGACGCTGTTCACCGGCAATGTCGAGGTGCCGATCGACGACAGCTGGGAAGGGCAAGGCCGGGTGCGGATCCGACACGTGAATCCTACGCCTTGCACGATCCGTGCGTTCACGCCGGTGTTCGACGCCGAGCCTTAGGTGAAGCTGCCAATCCCCCCCAAGTGGGGGAGATGGCCGGCAGGCCAGAGAGGGGCGCTGCTCCGCCAGCATTTCAATTTAGCGTCTTCGCGCCAACTCTCTGCCGAACGCACTCCAAGCATCAGAAGAACGCAAGTCAGGCAAGGCCGCGATCCGTCGCGCCCCCCTCTTCCCTGCCGGGCATCTCCCCCACGAGGGGGGAGATTGGCGGCTTCGACGGTCGCTCATCACCTTCTCCAAAAAGGGACACTCCCCGAAATGATATCCCACCATGCCGAAATCCTCGGCAGGGCGCGGACGGCTGCCGAATTCGCCGCCGTCATCGCCATGCTCGATGCCGACCTCAACGATGTGATCGCCCGTAGAACCGAACTGGCGCAAGCCGAGGACCGCGCGGTCTTCGGCGATGGTGATCTGGCCGCCGCGCGTGCCGCGCTGGACGATTGCAACGACCAGATCGGGCTGCTGGAAAAGATCATCGTCGCTGCCGGCAAATGCCGTGCGGAGGCTGCTCGGAGCGAAGCGCGGTCCGATATCGCCGCGCTTGGCGACGAGATCAAGGCCAAAGCTGCGGTGCTCGGCGAACGCTGGGGCAGCGCCCGCCGGCTGGTCGAGCTGCTGCGCCAGGAATTGTTCGAGGCCGATGCGCTCGCCCGCACCATTGCCACCGCCAACGGCGTGTTCGATGCCGCCGGGGTCGCCGAGCTGAAGATCAACCTGACCACCACCCGCCGCGCCGCCATGGCCGGCCCGCGGGTCGCTGCCCCCGCCCGTCTCAGCCGGCCGGCGCTGCAGGCCGACAGGCTGCTTGTGTCGTTCCTCACCCCCGGCGGTGCGCTCGACCCGCGCCCGGCGCTCGGCGCGCCGGTGGACGGCGTCAAAAGCAAATTCATTCCCGCAAACACTTCCTTTGGCGAACGAGGCTGAACCATGTGCACACTTGCCCTTATCGGCACCGCCCTTTCCGTTGGCGGCGCGCTGGTCGAAGGCCAGCAGTCGAAGCAGATGGCCGACTATCAAGCCAAGGCCTACGGGCAGCAGGCGCAGGCCGAGGCGCAGAGTTCCGCCTTCGAGCAGAGCCAGGAGCGCTACAAGCAGGATCTCCTGCTGGGCCAGGCGCGCGCCCAGGCCGGCGCTTCGGGCGTCGGCCTATCAGGCTCGCCGACCGAGGTGCTGGCCGCCAACGCCAGGCAGGGCCAGCTCGACCTCGGCGCGATGTTGTACGGCTCGCGGCTGCGCCAGAACAACCTGAACACGCAAGCCGCCATCTCGCGCTTCTCCGGCAAGCAGGCGGCGACGGCATCGATCTTCAACGCCGGCAGCGCGCTCGTTGGCGGCCTATCCAAAATCTACGACCCGACGAAGGCCGTGAGCCTCGGCGGTTCTGCATTTTCGCCTCGGGCGAACGCGGCCATAGCCGGCGGCTATTCGGGGCTCTACTGAAATGGTCCACATCATCCCCCTTTCCATTGGCCAGCGCCGGCTCGATACCGGCAACGCGCCGCAATATCCGCAGGGGTCGCCGATTGGCGGCGCCATGCAAGGGTTGGGCGACCAGTTCTCGGCTATCGCCGCGCGCTACCAGCAGATGAAGGACCAGCAGGAGGCGTTCGACGCCGAGCTGGCGCGTCGCCGGTTCAACGGCCGGATCGCGCAGGCGGAAGACGAAGTGACAGCGAATGCGCCGCCCGATGGCAGCGGCATGCACGAGGCCATGTATGGCCAAGTCGATCCGCGTACCAGCCAGGTGGTCGAAACAGGCCTGTTCGACACACTGTTCGACGCTGCCTTGCCCAATATGCCCGAGAGCCAGCGCGCTGGTTTCGCCAGGCAGAAGGAGGCGATGCGTGCGGTCGGCTCGCTGCGCATGGCTCAGCGGCAGCTCCAGCGCCGTGACGAGTATGAGTTGGCCGAGTGGACCAAGGTCGACACCATGTCCACCGGTTCCATTGCACGGGGCAACCCGAACGACACCGATAGGTTCGAGGCGATCCGGCAGAGCGGCTTCGACCTGATCGCCAGGATCGGCAACCCGATCTTTCGGCAAACAGCCGAGGCCGCCTGGCGCAGCAACACGGCCAAGGCGCTGGTTCAGGCGATGATCGCCCAGGATCCGAAGCGCGCTGCCGAGATGCTGGGTGCGGCGCACGCTGGAAGCCGGACCAAGGACGACACTGCAGAGGCGGTTGGTGACTCCAGTGTCCGGGGCACATCGACATTCGATAGAAGCAGTTCGACGACGCCTGATGACAAGCCAGCTATCCCACTCGACGCCATCACGTACCTGAAGCCCAGCGATCTCGCAGCGCTAAGGGATCAGGCCAACACTGCGACCGCAGCCCAACTGGTCGATGCTCGCGCGAAAGTGCAACTCGCGGAGCAAAACGCCCCGGCTGTCATCGCCGCAACTGGCAAGTATCCCGAGAGGGAGCCGACAGCACAGGATTTCGTCAATGTATACGGCGCGGAAGACGGCCCGAAGCATTTCGAGAATTTCAGGATAGCGGCGGGCGTCGCCAAGGCCTTTAACGACATGTATCGGGCGCCGAACCAAGCGATACATGCGGAGCTTCGGGACTTCGAACCTGGGCCTAACGGCGCACCGGAAGAGCGCGAACGATACGAGGTAAGAGCCGGTGCCGCCCAGTTGATCATGGCTGCGAGGGACGCCGACCCTGCCAGTTACGTCGGCCAAATTGTTGCCGGGCCGAGCTCCGGACTGGAGCAAGGTCACAACACCTGAGGATTTCCAGGCTGCTGTCACTTGGGTCACAGCCGCCCAACAGGAAATGGGTTTCGATAGAAAACTGCCATTGCCGTGGGCTGTCGCAGATCATGAAGCCGCGCAATACATCGACCCAAGCGTACCGTTCAACAAGCGTTTTGCGAGGGCGAGTTCGATTGTCCTAGCGATCCGCGACCCGGGTGCGCGCAAAGCCACGGCCGAACAGTTTTCTATGGCGGCGGAAGCCCAATGGCGGGCTAGGGCCGCGCATGATCCAAAAATGACGCCAGAGCTGTTGGAAGCTCAGCTTACGGCGCTCAGGGAGGGGCTGACTTGGATTGGGGAACACCCAGCTCAGGCCCAGTACAGCACCCTGTCGACGCTGCAACAACTCGGCATGGCTTTCGGGGATATCGGTCGGATCACGGCCAAGGGCGCGACCGCCGGAGGTGCGGACGCGCTCGTTGCCGGGCTGGCCCCTTCAGGAGCAGGCGAGAGCTACGAGCACCGTCTGAGCCGTGAACAGGCCGCGACGGAGGATGCCGAGGATCGGGCCGGGCTTGCTGGTTGGATGGCGGAGGGGCTCGGGGCCGGCTTGTCAGGATATGGCCTGGCGAAGGGGTTGTTCGGTTTGATGGGCCGGGCAGGCGTAGGCGCGGCGGAGAGCGGTGGCTTGACCGGCCTTGCCGCCCGAA
>NZ_RZQP01000032.1:0-38860 GCF_003998165.1 Mesorhizobium sp. M7A.F.Ca.US.007.01.2.1
AGGCCATCCTCGGTCTCGACTTCGACGACGGTCGGGGAAAATCCGTCGAGTTCGCCGAACACCCAGGCATAGGGCGCTTCGAGGCGCAAATTGATCGGCGTGGCTTTGATGCTGCGGATTTTCATCTCAGCGCCCGACCTCGAAGAACGGCGCGCCGAGCAGATCGGGAACGACGTCTATGCCGAGACCCGGCCCGTCTGGAATGCCCATGCGGCTGCCGGTGACCGGTGGCATGTTCGATGCCGTGCGCACCGTCACCCATTCATGGAAGGCGATGGCGTGCAGCCGGCGCTCTTCCGGCGTCGACAGCGACAGATGCGCCATCGCCGCGGTGTCGATCTCGGCGCCGCCCGTGTCCTCGACCGTGATCATGAAGCCGAGGTCGACGGCAATGTCGCGGATCTGGCGCGTCTTCGTCACGCCGCCAAGGCGCGAGATCTTCAGCGTCAGCCCGTCGGCCGCGCCCAGGCGATGAATTTCCAGCATCGCCTCGAGCGAGGTGACGGATTCGTCGAGCACCATCGGCTTGTCGAGCATGCGGCGCACCGACATGTTTTCATCGATCGTGGTGCAGGGCTGCTCGAACGTGTAGTCGATGGCGCGCGTGGCATCGGCGAATTGGCGCGCCTGATAGGGAGTCCAGCCGGCATTGGCGTCGCAGAAGATGACCGTGCCTTTCGGCACCGAGGAGGCAACCGCGATGACGCGTTCGATGTCGTCATGGACATTGCCGCCGACCTTGACCTGCAGCCGGTGGAAGCCGTCCTTGACGATGCGCTTGGCCAGCGCGGCCATGGCGTCGACGCTCCCGTGCGTGACGACCTTGTAGAGTTCCGCGGTGTCGCTTTCCTTGCCGCCGAGCAGCGTGACCAGCGGCACGTCGGCTGCGCGCGCCGCCAGATCCCAGCAGGCCATGTCGAGCGCCGACTTGATGTAGGGATGGCCCTTGAACACCGTGTCCATCAGCCGCCCGATGCTGGCCAGCCCGCGCGGATCGCGGCCGATCAGATGCGGCGCGATCTCGACCACGCCGGCGCGAACGCCGGCGGGGAAGGCGGCTGAGTAAAAATTGCCGAGCGGCGCCATCTCGCCCCAGCCGGTGATGCCGCTGTCTGATGTCATGGACACGATCACCGCGTCGAAGGCGTCGGCCTCGCGCCCCTTCGACATGCGGTATGGCCCGTCAACGAAGGGCTGCATGACGTGGTAGGCCTTGATGGTCTCGATCTGCACGTGTCTTGTCCGCTGTCTGTGGTGTTGGGAACGGGTCAGGCGCCCCTCGATGGGCGTTGTTCGAGGCTGCGCGCGTAGGCAAGCAACTCCTCGAAGTCGAGATCGATATGCTCCCTGGCATGGCGCTGGGCCGCACGCATGTCCTTGCCCTTCAGCAACCGCACATAGGTTTCGTGAACGTCTTCGGCCGGCACCGGCTCGTTGCGGGCATGCTGGTGGAGCGCGAAATACATCTGCAGCCGGCTGGTCAGCCGCTGCCAGGTTTCCAGCAGCACCGAATTATCGGCCCATTCGTAGATCAGGCCATGCAGTTGCAGCGCGGTTTCGATCTGGCGTGTCGTGTCCAATGCGCGGGTCGCCTGCTTCACGGCTTCGTGGCGCCGGTCGAGTTCGTCGAAGAAGCGCTGGTCACGCAGCGGCCACGCCCGTTCGATGGCCAGCTCGTCCATCACCTTGTTGAACGAATAGGCATCGTCGATGTCCTTGGCTGTGACCTCGATGACGAAGGTGCCAGCATAGGGGATGCTGGTCAGGATTCCTTCCTGGACCAGCTCGCGCATCGCCTCGCGCAGCGGCGCGCGGCTGACCCGCATCTGTTCGGAGATACGGAGCTCGTTGAGCTTCTGGCCGGGCGCGAGCTGGCCGGTCAGGATCGCGCGCCGCAACAGCGCAACGATCTCGGCGCGTCGCGTCGTATCCGCGATCGGACTGAAATCCGCTTTCGCCATTCGGCCACTCCCAGGGGAACCGAAAGCAAGACAAGCAGATTGTCGACAATCTAACAAGAGGGTATTTCAATTGATTGGCCAACGCTGCAGAGACCGTTTCGAAATTCCCTCTGGCGAGTCATATGGAGCGCTGTGGAACGGTTGCCGCCGCTGAATGCGATCAAGACTTTTGAAGTTGCCGCCCGTGCCGGCAGCTTCACTCTGGCCGCCTCTGAACTCGGCGTGTCCTCTGCAGCGGTCAGCCAGCAGATACGCAATCTCGAAACCTGGTTCGGCAAGCAGCTGTTCGTGCGCAGCGGCAACCGCATCGCGCTCACCGACGCCGATCGCCTCGGTAAGGCTCGGCCTGGGCATCGCGCTTGGCCAGCGGGTCATGGCGCACGCCGATCTGGAGGCCGGTCGGCTGATTGCGCTCTCCTCCGTCTCGGTGCGCCTCGGGCACCCCTATTGTGCATTCATGCCGCCGGCCAAGGCCGACCGGGCCGATGTTGCCGGTCTGGTCGATGTTCAGTCGAGCGGCGCCCGCGACCTGTGGGAAGGCCGGGGCGCCGCGCTGAAGCCGGATCCTGACGGGGGTGTTCAGGTGGCCGGCTTTTCCGGTATCGGCGATACGGGCGCTCCGGGGCCGATCTTCTGCAGATTGCCCGTAATCACCTGGTCGCCCTCGGCGACGCCGCTGAGGATGGCGACCTGATCGCCGCTCGTCGGTCCGAGCGAAACGAGCCGCTGGTCGACCGTGTTGCCCTTGCCGACGACATAGAGATATTTGCCGAGCTGGCTTGAGCCCAGCGCCGTCTGGGGCACCATCAGCGCATCGGCTTGCTCTCTCACATGCAGCCGGACACGGACATATTGGCCCGGCAGCAGCGTAAACTTGCCATTGCCGATCGTCGCGCGCGCCGTGATCGTGCCGGTCGAGCGGTCGACCGAATTGTCGATGAAGGTAAGCTCGCCCTTCTGGCTTGCCTCGGTCTGGCCGGGGAGCAGGACATCCACTTCGATCGGGCCGTTCGCACGGGCTTGCTCGATCTCGGTCAGATCCGTCTCGCTCGGGTTGAAGGTGACGTAGATCGGGTCGAGCTGCACCAGCGTGTTGAGCACGGTGCCGGCGACGCTGACCAGCGTTCCGACCGAGGCCTGGTTGCGGCCAAGGCGCCCGGCAAACGGCGCCCGGATTTCAGCGTAGCTCAGATTGAGCTCTGCCGTGCGGACCGCCGCCTGGTTCAGCGCCAGCGATGCCTGCGCTTCGCGCAAGGTGCTGGTGCGCTGGTCGAAGCCGTCCTTGGCGAGGTAGCCGCTCTTGGCGAGCTCGGTGCCGCGACCAAGATTCGAGCGGGCATAGTCGAGCGTCGCCGTGTCGCGCTGCACTTGGGCCTTGGCCTGGTCGAGCGCCGCCTGGAAGTCGTCAGGCGAGATCTTGTAGAGAAGATCGCCTTGCCGGACGTCGACGCCGTCGGCTGCGGTCTGCTCCTGCAGATAGCCGGGAATCCTCGCCTGTAAGGTGATGCTGCGGATCGGCTCTGTCCGCGCGGCATAGTCGAGGTAGATCGGGATCGTCTTCTTGACGACACTGACCACCGGCACCGGCATGACGAACGCCGCCGGGGCGGGCGCCGCACCTGCCGTGCCGGCATTGAGGCTGAGATTGCCCATATCGAGCAGGTGGACGCTGGCCACCGAGATCGCACCCAGCGCGACAGCCGTTCCCAACGCGATTTTCCATTTACGCATGATCAGTCTCCAATCTTATTCGGCTGCTTCCGCCAGGGGCGGTAAAGCGTGCTCAGCAGTTGGTTCATTGTCTTGAGAGGTGGGCTCGTCTTTGCCGCGGCGTTCGCGCAGCTGTTCGATGACCGCGTAGAACACCGGCACGAACACCAGCGACAGGATGGTCGCCGCGACCATGCCGCCGAACACGGTGGTGCCGATCGACTGCCGGCTTGCCGCACCGGCGCCGGTCGCAAACATCAGCGGCAGCACGCCGAGGATGAAGGCGAAGGCCGTCATCAGGATCGGCCGCAGCCTGAGCCGTGCCGCCTCCATCGCCGCGTCGACGATGCTGAGGCCTTCCTCGCGCCGTCGCCTTGCGAATTCGACGATCAGGATCGCATTCTTGGCCGCCAGGCCGATCAGCATGACGAAGCCGATCTGCGAGTAGACGTCGATCTGCATGCCACGCAGCAACAACGCTGCGAAGGCGCCGAACAGGGCCAGTGGCACCGCCAACAGCACCATGAACGGCATCGCCCAGCTCTCATACTGCATCGCCAGGATCAGGAAGACGAAGACAATGGCGAGGCCGAAGACGACGGACGCGATCGATCCTGCCTTGAGCTCCTGGAAGGTGATGCCGGTCCATTCGAAACCGAAATCCCTTGGCAGCGCGGTTGCAGCGGCCCGTTCCATGGCGGCAACCGCCTGGCCGGAGGAAAAGCCCGGTGCGGCGCCGCCATTGATCGAGGCCGAGGCATTGTTGTTGTAGTGCGGCACGGTCTCCGGGCCGACGAAGGGCACGAGTTTGCCCAGCGTCGAGAGCGGCACCATGCCGCCGGAGGCATTGCGCACATAGAGCCGCGAAATGTCGGCGGCACCTGCACGTGCATCCTTGTCGGCCTGGATGGTCACCCGGAAGGTGCGGCCAAACAGGTTGAAGTCGTTGACGTAGAGCGAGCCGAGATAGATCTGTAGCGTGTTGAAGACGTCAGGCAGGTTGAGGCCGAGCAGTTTGGCCTTGCTGCGGTCGAGGTCGTAGTTGAACTGCGGCGTCGAGGTCGAAAACGGCGAGAACAGCTGCTGCGGGTTGATTTCCGGCTGCTTGCGCGCCTCGGCGATCACGGCTTGCGTCGCATCGTTGAGGGCTGAACTGCCCCGGCCGGTCAGATCCTCGACGACGAACTCGAAGCCGCCCGTCGTGCCGATACCGGGGATCGACGGCGGATCGAAGCTCAGCGCAAAGGCCTCCGGGATCTGCATCAGCTTGCCGCGCACATCGGCGACGAGCTTCGACGCGCTCTGGTCGGGGCCCCGCTCCTCCCATGGCTTCAGGATGGCGAATTCGACCGCCGAATTCGATTGCGCGGCACTGGTCAGGAAGTTCAGGCCGCTGATCGAGCCGACGATGTCGACGCCGGGCGTCGCCTGCAGGATGTCACGCGCCTTCTGCGCCACCGCGTCGGTGCGTTCCAGCGACGCGCCGTCGGGCAACTGGATGACGACGAAGAAATAGCCCTGGTCCTCGACCGGAAGGAAGGTCGAGGGCAGCCGCTGCCAGACGAAGTAGGTGGCGACCAGCCCCGCCGCGAACAGGCCGAGCATGATCCAGCGCAAGCGGATGAGGATGCGCACACCATTGGCATAGGCGTGCGACAGCCTGTCGAAGCCGGTGTTGAACCAGCGGAACGGGGCGAACTGCGTTTCGCCGCGATGCCGCAGGAAGGCGGCACTGAGCGCGGGGCTCAGCGTCAGCGAGTTGAAGGCGGAGATGCCGACGGAGATCGCCACCGTCAGTGCGAACTGGTTGTAGAGCTTGCCGGAGACGCCGGGAATGAAGGCGACCGGCACGAACACCGCCATCAGCACCGCGGTGGTGGCGATGATCGGGCCGGTGACCTCGGTCATTGCGGCCTTGGTCGCCGCAAGCGGTTTGAGCCCGGCCTCCAGCTGTCGTTCGACATTCTCGACCACGACGATGGCGTCGTCGACGACGAGGCCGATCGCCAGCACCATGCCGAGCAGGGACAGCATGTTGAGCGAGAAGCCGAGCATCTCCATGACGACCAGCGTCGCCACCAGCGACACCGGAATGGCGATGGTCGGGATGATCGTCGTGCGCCAGCTTTGCAGGAAGAGGAACACCACGGCGACGACCAGCACCAGCGCTTCGCCGAGCGTGATCAGCACGTCATGCATCGACGCCGAGACGAAACGGGTGGTGTCGTAGTGCATCGCATAGGACACGCCCTTCGGGAAACGGCCCGACAGCTCCTGCATCTTGTCCTTGACGCGCTGCTGCAGATCGAGCGCGTTGGAGCCGGGCATCTGGTAAACGGCAAGCACCACGGTCGGGTCTTTACCGAAGAAGGCAGACGACGAATATTGCAGCGCGCCGAGTTCGATGCGGGCGACGTCGCGCAGCCTGACCAGCGAGCCGGTATCGGTGTTGGCGCGCACGACGATGTCGCCGAATTCCTTGGGATCGCTCAAGCGGCCGACGGCGTTGACCTGCATCTCGAAGGCGGTGCCGGCGGGTGCCGGCGACTGGCCGATCTTGCCGGCCGCCACCTGGACGTTCTGTTCGGCGATGGCGTTTTGCACATCGACGGCGGTGATGCCGAGATTGGCGAGCTTGTCGGGATCGAGCCAGACGCGCATCGAATAGCGCCGCTCGCCGAAGATCTGCACGTCGCCGACGCCGGGCAGCCGCTTCAGCGGGTCGACCACCTGCAGATAGGCAAGGTTGCTCAGCGCCACCGGATCGACCGAACTGTCGGGCGAAGTCAGGTTGACGATCAGGACGAAGTTCGGATTCTGCTTCTTGATCGTCACGCCGCCCTGGTTGACGATCGCCGGCAGCGACGAGGCGGCCTGCGAGACGCGGTTCTGCACGTCGACGGCGGCGGTGCTCAGCGAATAGCCGACATCGAAGGTGATGGTGATGGTCGAGGAGCCGTCATTGGAACTCGTCGACGACATGTAGGTCATGCCCTGCACGCCGTTGATCTGCTGCTCCAGCGGCGTCGTCACCGTGTCGGCCACCACTTGTGCGCTGGCGCCCGGATAATGGGCGCTGACCACGACCTGCGGCGGCGTGATGTCGGGAAACTGCGAGACGGGCAGCAGGAAATAACAAATCGACCCGGCGAGCACCATGATGATGGCGATCGCCGAGGCGAAGATCGGACGGTGAATGAAAAAGTTTACCACGACACGCACGCCTCTCCGGCTGCTGTTGCCCGCCCGAAGGCGCTGGCAACCCTGGACAGCCTTTGGCCGCGCTTGTCACCGAGGCCGTCCCGCGAACGCAGCAACGGCACCTCGCCACGCTGCGTATCGGCGAGCGAGCGCAACATCGTCTCGAAGGCGCGCGGGTCGACGCCATCGGCTTTCATGACCAGCCGGATCATCGGATCCCGGACGGCTTCATCTATGGTAAGATCGCGGCGCTGTGGCATGGCCGGCTCCTTGTCTGTCGATTCGCAGCCCGTGCTCGCGAACCGTTTTCATCTCTTCACCGGCCGAGGCCGCATGATTGGCAGTTTCTCGCCCCTCTCGTCTGGCAGGGCCGTTCACGGCCTTGTTATTGACGGTGGACGATATAGGTGTTACCAGTAAGTAACATTCTGGAAGTTACAGACCGGTAACACCCTAGTCAAGAGGTGGCCGAGGGTTTTTTGGAAACGAAAGGAGATCATGATGGCAGACGGCATCGTGGAGCGCTCTCGTCCCCGGGATCGGATCCTGGAGACGGCACGCGACATGTTCCACAAGCATGGCATCAAGGGCGTCGGCGTCGACGCCATCACCGAAGCTGCCGGCACGAACAAGATGACGCTCTATCGTCACTTCGAATCCAAGGACGAACTGATCGTCGAATGCCTGCGCGCCAATGCGGCCAAGGCCGGCGCTATGTGGGAAGCATTCGAGGCCGAATTCCCTGGTGACAAGCTTGCCCAGCTGCATGCCTGGGTTCGCAAGGCGGCTGCCATGCTCAATGCGGACGGCCGCGGCTGCGACATGGCCAACGCCGCCGCTGAGCTGACCGAGCCGGACCATCCGGCCAGGCTGGTGATCAAGGAGCTCAAGGAAGCCCAGCGCGCGCGCCTTGTGACGCTATGTCGGGATGCCGGCATTGGTCAGGCCGAACTGCTCGCCGATACGCTGTCGCTGCTGTTCGAGGGCGCGCGTGTCAGCGTGCAGACCGTGGGTACCGAAGGTCCGAGCACCCAGTTCGTGCGCATGGCCGAAGGGCTGATCGTTTCGTTCCGGGGCGCTGCCGCCGGTTGAGATTCGCCACGATTGTTGGCGGGTTACGGCTCTATGACGGAGGGCCGCGTACGCCGTTGACCCAGGCGGTATGGAAACTCCGGCGGCCAAACGAAAAAAGCCCGCTGCCGGGAGGAGGTGGCAGCGGGCTCGATTTTCGAATGTGGCGCGGGAGGAGGTGCACCCCATTCAGCGTCGGCATCGCATCTGGGAGGAGTAGATGGCCGACAACCAGAACCTACGAGTTGCCCAACGATTCGGCAACAAAGAAACTTGCATAGCTGCTGTGCAGATTTGCCGTGCCAATTATCATACAAATCCGGCAACAGGCATTTTTTCAGGCCGCCTGCTTCACTGCACCGGCACGTTTTCCCTGAAGATCAAGCGCGGTTCGATGAACTTGCGCGTCAGATAGGGTGCGGAGGAGGCAATCGAGCCGAGCAGGCGAATGACCGACTGCTCGGCGATCAGCCGCGCATTCTGGTCGATGACGACATCGGCGAGATCGTCGACGAGATGACCGCGCGTGTCCTTGGTCAGGTCGTGGCAGATGAACACCGGCTTGCGGTTCGGCCTGGCCTCGCGGATCGCCTTTGCAACGCCCGAATGTCCAGCTCCGACGCAATAGATGCCGAGCAACTCCGGCTCGTCGTGCAGTGCCTTCATGGTCTCGGTGTAGCTGGCATCGGGCTCGTCGTTGATCTCGACGGCGCTGCTGACGGTCAGATTGGGAAACTCCTCATTGAGCACCGAGCGGAAACCCATCTCGCGTTCCTCGTGGCCGCGATAGGAACGTGAGCCGACGACCATCGCCAGATGGCCGGTGCGGCCGCCAAGGAAGCGTCCCATCAGCAGCGCCGCCGTTCGTCCCGCCACCCGGTTGTCGATGCCGACATAGGCCGCGCGTGGTGCCGTCGGAACATCGGACACCAGCGTCACCAGACGCATGCCGGCTTCGACGATGTCGCGCAGGATGTTGCGCGTACGCGGATGATCGACAGCGATCACGCCGACGCCATTGGCCCTGAGCGACAGGTTTTCGACAGCGCTCTGCAGCGCGTTCGGCGAGATACCGGCGAGATTGTGGATCCGGCACGAGGCGACAAGCGGCAGACGCGCGGCGTAGTCCTCGATATGCCCGGCGAGATCGCGCATGAAGGCATTGCTGCCGATCGGCAGCAGGAATTCGAGGTGGGCGGGCCGCGAGGGCAGCGTCACCTGATCGGCGACCGGCAGGTAGCCGAGTTGCTTGGCCGCCTCCATGACGCGCTGGCGGTTGGCCGCACTCGCACCCGGCCGGTTGTTCAGCACCCTGTCGACCGTTGCGGTCGATAGCCCGCAATTGCGGGCGATATCCGAGACGGTGGCTTTCATGCCGCTACCCACAGCCCGCAATTGCGGCGATATCCGAAACGGTGGCTTTCATGCCGCTACCTATGCGCCCTGCGATGCCGCGCCAGACAAGCGATGCGATCTGAGGCAGCGGTGATTGCCGCCATCACCCGACAGTCAGTGCGACGGCTTGCCATCGGTGATGGCATCGCGGATTTCCTTGTCCGACATGCCGGTGATGATCCGCTCTACCTCCGCCACGCTGGTCGTCTTCGGGTCGATGTCGTCGGCGACCACCTTGCCCCGGCGCATGACGACGATGCGGTCGACCACTTGGAAGACATGGTGGATGTTGTGGGCGATGAAAATGCAGGAGTGACCGGAATCGCGGGCGCTGCGCACGAAACTCAGCACGCCCTGTGTTTCGGCGACGCCCAGATTGTTGGTGGGCTCGTCGAGGATGATCAGGTCGCTGTCGAAATGCATGGCGCGCGCGATCGCCACCGCCTGACGCTCGCCGCCGGAGAGCGAACCGATCGGCGTCGTCGGCGGGATGTTCTTCGAGATGCCGACCTGCTTGAGCAAATCGCGGGCAACCGTGTTCATCGCCTCCTGGTCCATCCGGTTGAGGAAGCGCGGCGGCTTGATCGGCTCGCGCCCGAGGAACAGATTGCGGGCGATCGACAGTTGCGTGACCAGTGCGGAGTCCTGGTAGATCGTCTCGATGCCGTGGGCGATGGCGTCGCTGGTGCTGCGCAGGCTCACCTTCTTGCCACGGATGAAGATATCGCCGCTGGTCAGCGGAACGGCACCCGAAAGCACCTTGATCAGCGTCGACTTGCCGGCGCCATTGTCGCCGAGCAAGCCGACGATCTCCCGTTCATTGACATGGAAATTGGCATCCTCCAGCGCCTGCACGCGGCCGTAGGACTTGCGGATGTTCGTCATGCGGATCAGTGGCTCGGCCATGGTTCAAGTCCCCGCCTGATGCCGGCGTTCCAGCCATGAATGCAGTGCCATCATGCCGAGGATGATGGCACCGATGAAGATGTTATAGGCAAGACCAGGCACGCCGATCAGCACGATGCCGTTGCGCATCACGCGCAGGATCAGGATGCCGAGCACGGTGCCGATGATCGTGCCGCGCCCGCCGGTAAGTGCGGTACCGCCGATCACCACCATGGCGATGACTTCCAACTCATAGCCGGTACCGCTGTTGGGGTTGGCGGCGGACGTGCGCAACGAAGAGATGACGCCGGCAAGCGAGGCCATGACCGACGACAGCACGAACAGGCCGATCTTGACCCCGCTGACATTGACGCCGCGCGCCCGCGCCGCGCTCGGGTTGCCGCCGGCCGCCTGGATCCAGTTGCCGGTGCGGCTTTGCGTCAGCACATAGCCGAGCGCGATCGCCGCGGCGATGAACCAGAACAGTGACATGTAGATGCGGAACGGGCCGATGAAGAAGTCGCCGACCAGCGCTTCCGCCAGCCAGCTGCCCTCCGCACTCCAGGTGCGCTGGGGAAAACCGTCGGTGACGAAAAGGGCGGTGCCGCGCACCACCAGCAGCATGCCGAGCGTCACCAGGAAGGATGGGATCTTGAGCTGCGTCACGAACCAGCCATTGACCAGCCCGATGAAGGCGGCGACCAGCAGCGCGGCGACAAAGCCGACTTCGAGCGAGGTCAGGCCGCTGTTGAACAGGGTCCACATCAAGACCGGCGAGAAGCCGAACAGGGAGCCGACCGAGAGGTCGAACTCGCCGGATGTCATCAACAGTGTCATCGCCAGCGCGATCAGGCCGAGCTCGACCGTGAAAGCCAGCGTGTTGGAGATGTTCTGCGGCGACAGGAAGTCGTGGTTGAAACTCCAGAAAACGGCGATCTCGACGACGAGCAGCACGAAAGGGCCGAATTCCGGCCGTGCGATCAGGCGTGGGACGAGCGAATGATTTTCCACAGGCAATCCGCGACATGAGTGGAAGGCTGAGCGTTGCACATCGCGTGCGAAGGGCTCGGCGAAATGGAGAGCCAGTCGCGACCGTTGGGCGGCCGCGACTGTTGAGATTGGATGTTACTTGCCGGACAGGATGTCGTCGTAGATCTGCGCGGTGTCTTTTTCATAGAGCGCGCCGGTGATGACGTTGAAGCCCGGAGGAATGCCGCCGGCGGCCATATTGGCCAGCGAAAGCGCGACATAGCTGGTCGCCTGCGGGTCCTGCCACTGGCCGGCATTGACATAGCCGTTCAGCACTTCCTGGGTGGTGTCGAGCGAATTGCCCCAGCCGACGACCGGGATTTCGCCCGGCTTGATGCCGACCTGGTCGAACACCCGCTTGATCGAGCCGGTGACGAGGTCGCCTAGGCCGATGATCGCCTTGACCTTGGCCTTGTTCGCCGTGAGGTAGTCGACCATGCGGTTGATCACTTCAGCCTGATCAAGCGTCGCTTCCGTGATTTCATAGGTGATGCCGAGCGGCTCGAAGACGCTCTTGATGCCTTCCTCTTCCTGCACGCCATAGGTGGCGCCGGGGATTTCGACCGGCATCCAGACGAAGTCGCCCTTCTTCACCAGGCCTTTGTCGACCAGATACTGTGCCCAATGCTTGCCGAAGGTGACATTGTCGCCGCCGACATAGGCGTTGAAATCGGCTTTCGGATCAGGCGTGTTGAAATTGATGATCGGCACTTTCGCCGCACGCGCTTCCTTGACGATCTCGATCAGGCTGCCCGGATCGGGGCTCGTGGTGACGATGCCATCGGCCTTGGCGGAGAGGGCGGCGCGAACCGCTTCCTGCTGCGAGGCGACATCGCCATTGTGGAACGAGGTGTTGACCGTGTTGCCGGTGTCCTTGGCCCACTGCTTGGCGCCGGCCAGGAAGTAGGTCCAGACCGGATCGGCCGGACCGCCATGCGAAATCCAGTAGAACGTCTTGGCCTGTGCCGCTGCTGGTACCACCATCAGCGCCACCAACAGGCCATATAGAACGAGTCTTAGCCGTGTCAGCATTTGATTTCCTCCCGTTTGTAGATCGTCAGTTCAAAATCCGTTCCCTTGTTCTGCGTCTTTTGCCAGCGCCGATTGAATGCGTCAGAGCATCCCCTTTTTCGACGGATGGCAAGCCCTCCATCTGCCAGGCCTCCATCTGCAGGTGTAGTGGGCGCCTGACGGGGCGTCATCAGCCGTCCCATCAGATTGCATCAGTTGAGGTGATTTTCCGACTGTCGGATAATTGATGTCGAGGCTAGCCGAGCAGATAGTCCTCGTCATGGTCGGCGCGCAGGTTGCTCCACAGCCGATCGGCCGCCAGGCGAGCAAGGCGATTTGTTCCGTTAGGTATCCGACAAATGCAGATGCTCGGGCACTCGCAGCATTTCGGCATTGGTGAGTCTTCCGCTGGTGAACTCTAATCGGAGCCCCTCGCAGTATCCGATGGCTTCTCCCTCGATAGGACGTTTGCTGGCCATCAGGAACGCGACAACGCCGAGATCGATGATCCCACCGTGCGTCACCAATAAGCCCGTCGCTTCGTTGGGAACTCGGGCAGCTATGCTCGTCCACAGTCGCACTTGGGTGTTAGCAAATGCAATGCAGTCTACGTCCGATCGGAGTACACGTTCTACCTCCGCCAACGGGCTCGGCCACGAGATCGTTTCGAGTATATTTTTGGGAAGAATTCCAAGTTCGGCAATCAACTCATTTACTTCGAAACCCATCGCAATTGCGGTTTCGATTGCCCGTGGAATTTCGCTTGTGACAACAAGTTCATAAGAGTCAGCCCCTTGGGCTACAAACCGCGCTAGTTCGATTCCTTCTCGAGAAAGGTGCGCGCCAGGCTTGCGCCTCATGGTGTGCCGGCGAACATCAAGTATCGTCATTGGATTCCAGTCCGACGAGGTCACGAGTAATAAGGCGCCAACATTGCGTTGATGGTGGCCCTGGGCCAAGGCTTGGCTAAATAAGATCGGCCTTCGCCAGCTCCCGCATCAGATGGCTGGCGCCGTAGGTCCAGTGCGGGCAGTCTGGCGACAGCTGCACGCGGTTGACCAGCGCGCCGAATTTTTCCGACGAGATGGTGACGATGTCGCCGACCTTGTGGGTAAAACCCTTGCCCTTCTCGCCGCGATCCTTGGACGGAACGAACATGGTGCCGAGATAGAGCGCCAGCCCGTCCGGATACTGGTGGTGCGGCCCCATGGCCGCGGCGACCAGTTCCTCCGGCGAGCGGCTGATCTCGGCCATCGAGCTTGCGCCCTCCAGCGAGAACCCGTCCTCGCCCTCGACTTTCAGGCGCACGACGGCGCGCTTGACGTCATCGATGGAGAATTTCTCGTCGAACAGGCGGATGAAGGGGCCAAGTGAGGCCGAGGCATTGTTATCCTTGGCCTTGCCGAGCAGCAGCGCCGAACGCCCTTCGACGTCGCGCAGATTGACGTCGTTGCCGATAGTGGCGCCGACGATCCTGCCGCTGGAGGCGGCGATCATGGCGATCTCGGGTTCCGGATTGTTCCAGGTCGACACCGGGTGCAGCCCGACATCGGCGCCGAAGCCCACCGAGGCCATCGGCTGGCACTTGGTGAAGATCTCGGCATCGGGGCCGATGCCCACTTCCAGATATTGCGACCAGGCGCCGCGCGAAATCAGCTTGGCCTTGATCTCCATCGCTTCGGGCGAACCGGGCTTCAGCTTCGACAGGTCGTGGCCGATCAGTCCGGCAATGTCGGCGCGGATGGCATCGGCTTTTTCAGCCGAACCACGCGCCTGTTCCTCGATCACCCGTTCCAGCAGGCTGACGACGAAGGTGACGCCCGATGCCTTGACCGCCTGCAGGTCGACCGGGGAGAGCAGGTAGGGTTTTGCTGGATCGCGCCCGGTTTCAAAACTGTTGGCGGCGATGTCATCGAGCGAACCGATCGGTCTGCCTTCGGCCGAGCGGACATGCCCAGCCGGGTCGGCCATCTCGCAAAGGTCGCGCATCGTCGGTGCCGTACGCGAGGTGATGTCGAAGACCGTGCCATCGCGAACCGTGACGACCAGCGGGTATGCAGCACCGCTGCTTCTGGCGCGTCCGACAAAAAGGCCCTCGCTGGGCAGGTGGGTCGGGTTCGTCATGGCGCTCTGTCCTCTTAGTGATCGGCAATGTGGTGAAGTGATCGACAATGTGGGCTAGCCGGATCGGCGTGGCACTTTCACCGGATTCCCGTCAAAGGTCTATCCCGTCGCAGGCGATCGGAACTCTGGGTCTCCGGTCGTCTCGGCGGCAGTCCACAGGCGAAAGCCATGGTGCTCTTTCAAAATTGTGAAATTCTGACTAGGATTTTCACCAATCGCAGCGCATTCAGGTGACCCTTGGCGACAGCATTCTCCGATCCCATCTGGCGCAGGCCGCAGGCAGCTTCCACGTTTCAATCGCTTCCCAATGGCGAACGGGTCGATCTAGCCATCGTTGGCGGTGGCATCATGGGCTTGTCGACTGCCTTGCATGCCGCCCGGCTTGGCCTGTCGGTGCAGGTGCTGGACGCCGGCGAGATCGGCCAGGGCGCATCAGGCTTGAATGGCGGCCAGGTCATTCCCGGCCTGAAATACGATCCGGAATGGTTGCTGGAGCATTTTGGCCCGGAGCGCGGCGAGGCGCTTGTCAATTTCGCGGCGTCGACCGCCGACGCGGTGTTCGAGCTGATCCGCGACGAGAATCTGGCGGTGCCGTTCGTTCGAAATGGCTGGATCCAGGCGGCGCACACCGAGGCCGCGCTGAAGGCGGCGACGAACCGCGACCGGCAATGGCACGCGCGCGGTGCCGACGTCCGGTTGCTGAACGCAGCGGAGACCGCAGCCAGGACTGGCGCACAGGGTTATCTCGGCGGCTGGCTCGACCGCCGCGCCGGTGTGATCGATCCGCTCGCCTACACGTCTGAACTTGCCCGGGTCGGGACCGCGACTGGCGTGAGGATAGCAGAGCGCCAAAGGGTCGTGCGGCTCGCCAATGCCGCCGGTGTTTGGCGTATTTTGATCGAAAATGGCCTGGAATTGCAGGCAAAGGCGGTCGTGCTGGCGACAAACGCCTATACGGACGGTCTGATCCCCGGTCTCGCCCAGACGATCGTGCCGCTGCATTCCTTTCAGATCGCCACGGCGCCGCTGCCGTCCAATCTGGCGGCCACGATCCTGCCGGAAGGGCAGGCGGTGTCGGACTCCAGGCGCATCCTCGTCTACTACCGCAAGAGCGCCGACGGCCGGCTGGTGCTTGGCGGACGGGGCCGCATGGCGCTGCCGACGAGCGCCGGCGACTGGGCGCATCTCGAGCGTGCGCTGGTACGGCTCTATCCCTCGCTGTCCGGCGTTCCCATCGAGAAGCGCTGGTTCGGCCGGGTTGCGATGACGCCGGACCACCTGCCGCACATCCACGAGCCGGAGAAAGGCCTGCTCGCCGTGGTCGGCTGCCAGGGTCGTGGTGTCGGCCTGATGACTGCGCTTGGCGAGCGCATCGCCGGCTACCTCCAAAGTGGCGACGCCAGGCAATTGCCTTTCCCGGTCTCGCCGATCCGGCCGATCCCGTTTCACGCCTTCCGCCAGGTCGGCGTCGCCGCGACCATCGCCTGGTATCGCTTGCTCGATGCGTTGGAGCGCTGACCAGGGCGCTTCATCCCCTTGGGGCTCCGTTAGGGGATTCTGCTTGACAGTTTCATGAATATGAAAAACTCTAAGCCAATTTCAAATTTCCAATAGGCAGGTCGATGTCGACCCTAGTTGCCACATCAGCGCCAGAGGCCCGGTCTTCCCAGGGCTTCCGGGTCGCCATGCTGCTGCCGGGCGCGCTGGTCACCTTGCTGCTGATCCTGTTTGCGCTTGGCCTCGTGCTTTTCCTCGCCTTCCGCGGCAATGACGGTTCGCTGCTCGGCGCCGGTTTCACCGTCGCGAACTTCGTCACCGTGGTGTCCGATCCGCTGTACTGGACGGTGACGCTGCGCTCGCTGATCATTGCCGCTCTGGTCACGCTGGCGACGGTCGTCACTGCCTATCCCGTCGCCTACTACCTTGCCTTCCACGCCGGCCGGCGGCGCGGCCTGCTGCTGTTCCTGGTGACGCTGCCGTTCTGGACCAGCTATCTCCTGCGCGTCTTCGCCTGGAAGATCGTGCTCGCCTACAATGGCGTTTTGAACTCGGCGCTGATCGAAAGCGGCATCTGGTCCGAGCCGACATTGGCCTTTCTCAACACGCCGGCCGCCGTCGTCGTCACGCTGGCGCACGCCTATGCGCCTTTCGCCATCCTGCCGATCTACGTGGCGCTGGACACCATCCCGAAATCGCTGATCGAGGCCGCTTCCGATCTCGGCGCGCGGCCATTCACCTCTTTCCGCCGGATCGTGCTGCCCAATTCGATGCCGGGCGTGCTGGCGGCAGCCCTCGTCGTCTTCGTGCCGACGGTCGGCGACTATGTCACGCCGGCGCTCGTCGGCGGCCCGGCCAGCACCATGATCGGCACGCTGATCCAGGCGCAATTCGGCAAGGCCAATGACTGGCCGTTTGGCGCAGCACTCTCCGTCGCCGTCATGCTGGTCATCCTGTGCGTGGTGCTGGTCGCCCGCTTCGCCGACCGCAGATTTGGCAGCCGCACATGAGCACTGCACGCACGCAGGGAGGTGGCCGCTGGCTCGGCATGTATGTCGCCGCCTATTTGGTCTTTCTCTATCTGCCGGTGCTGCTGATCCCGCTGTTTTCCTTCAACAACTCGATCCAGGCAGCGTTTCCGCTGCAAGGTTTTACCTTGCAATGGTACGCGACGCTGTTCGGCAATTCGGCGCTGACCGGTGCACTCTTGAACAGCCTCGCCATCGGCGCCTTCGCCGCCACGGGTGCGACGCTGTGCGGCATCACCGTGTCCTACATGGACCTCTACGGCCGCTCGCCGCTGGCCGCCACCATCAGCGCCATCGCAAGGCTGCCGATCCTGATCCCGGGCGTCATCGTCGGCATATCGCTGCTGATCCTCATCAACCTCGTTGGTCTGGGGCCATCGCGCGTCGCCATCGTTCTCGGCCATATATTGGTGGCGCTGCCGACGACCGTGGTGATCATGCGCAGCCGCTTCGCCGCCATCCCGAAAACCATTCGCGAGGCGGCACTCGATCTCGGCGCCTCCGACTGGACGACCTTCCGGCGGGTCATGCTGCCGCTCAGCCTGCCGGCCATCGTCTCGGCATTCATGCTGGCCTTCCTGATCTCCTTCGACGAATTCATCGTCGTGTTCTTCCTGGCCGGCACCGAGCCGACGCTGCCGCTCTACATCTGGAGCCAGCTGCGTTTTCCCCGGTCGCTGCCGACGGTGATGGCACTGGGCACTTCGATCCTGGCGGTGTCCTTCGTCATCGCTGCAACAGCTGAAATTCTGCGCCATCGCGGCTTGTCCGCCACGGCGCCAAAGCCCGCGGATCCATCACAACCAAAACAGACCAAGAGAGGAGAACTGCAATGGCATTCGACCTGAAATCGATCTCTGCAAAGACTGTTTGCGCTGGATTGACGGCGTTCGCGCTGGCGCTGTCGTCGACTGTCGCTTTCGCCGGCGACAAGCTGCAATATTTCACCTGGTCGGGCTATGAACTGCCCGACTTCAACAAGAGCTTCCTTGCCGCGCATCCCGATGGCGTCGAGGCCTCGATCTTCGGTGACGACGATGACGCCTTCACCAAGGTCAAGGCCGGCTTCCGCCCAGACATTGCGCATCCCTGCTATGACAAGGTGGCGCGCTGGAACAAGGAAGGCCTGCTGCAGCCGATCGACACCAAGCGCATCAAGAACTGGGACTCGATCTTCCCGGTGTTCAAGAACCTGCCAGACCTGCAGGCTGGCGACGGCAAGGTCTGGATGGTGCCGTGGGACTGGGGCAACACCTCGATCCTCTACCGCACCGATCTGGTGAAGAACCCGGAAGCGAGCTGGAACCTTTTGTGGGACAAGCAGTATGCCGGTCGCATGGCGACGATCGACGCGGTGCATGACACGCCTGTCGTGGCGGCGCTGCTCGCCGGCGTCAATCCGTTCGACATGACGCCGGAGCAAATGGACAAGGTGGCCGAGAAGCTGCGCGAGCAGCGCCCGCTGCTCTCCAACTACACCACCGACATGACCTCCGTCGAACAGGCGCTGGCCAGCGGCCAATTGGTCGCCGCCATGACCTGGAACGCGTCGGCCACCTCGCTCAAGAAGCAGGGCGTGCCGGTCGAGTTCATGAAGCCCAAGGAGGGCATGCTGACCTGGGCCTGCGGCTTCGTGATGCTCAAGGACGCCAAGAATGTCGACCTCGCCTATGATTTCATCAACAGCCGGCTGGAGACGGATTCCGGCAAATACCTGATCGAGGCCTACGGCTATGGCAGCTCGACCAGTTCGGCCTTCGCGGCGGTGCCGAAGGAGGAGCTGGAGAAATTGCAGCTGCCGTCCGACCCGGAGGTGATGCTGAAGACCACCATCTTCACCGGACCGATGAAACAGAATGACGACCTCGCCAAGATGTTCGAAAAGGTCAAGGCGGGAGGATAAAGCTCCCCCTTCTCCCCTTGTGGGAGAAGGTGTCGCCGAAGGCGACGGATGAGGGGTGCTCCAGGGAACACCAGCGTCTCACTCCGCTGGAACACCCCTCAACCGTCTCGGCGCTGCGCGCCGATCCACCTTCTCCCACAAGGGGAGAAGGGAAAGCAAACGAGGACTAACGCATGGACATGCTGGATGAAGCGGCTGGGAAGCCGAAGGACGATGCCGACGTTCGCGTCGGCCGGCGCGTGCGGGCGCTGCGGCTGGAGCGCAATCTGTCGCTGGCCGATCTTGCGGCAAAGGCCGGCGTGTCGATCGGTGCATTGAGCCAGATCGAGCGCGGCATGTCCTCGCTGCGCGTCAAGGTGATCTGGCCGCTCGCCGCCGCCCTCGACATCGAGCCGTCGGCGCTGATCGCCGACGGCAGCGACACGGCGAACGACCTCTATTGCGTGCGTGCCGACAAGCGGCGGCAAATCCCGGTGAAATCGGAAGGCATTGCCAAGGCGCTGCTGTCACCCCCGGGCGCGACGCTGACCGGCATGCTGGTGACGGTGGAAGCCAAAGGGGGCACGGCCGAGGCCTATGCGCATGCCGGCCATGAATTCGGCTTCGTGCTGGCCGGTGAGGTCGAACTGGTGGTGGATTCGACGAAATACGGGCTGAAGGCGGGCGACAGCTTTGCCTTCAAGAGCACGCTTTTGCATGCCTTCCGCAATCCGGGCGCCGAGCGTTGCCAGATCCTCTGGGTCAACACCACGAAGCCGTCCGAGGTTCGCGATGGCGCCTGATCCACTCGTCCGGCTGCAGGCGGTCTCGAAGATTTTTCCCGGCGGCATCGTTGGGCTCGACGCTGTCGATCTCGACATTATCAGCGGCGAGTTCATCACGCTGCTCGGGCCGTCGGGCTGCGGCAAGACCACCAGCCTGCGCGTCATCGCCGGTTTCGAAAGCCCGTCGAGCGGCAAGGTGTTGCTCGATGGTCGCGATATCACGGCCCTTCGACCGTTCGACCGGCCGGTCAACACCGTGTTCCAGGACTATGCACTGTTCCCGCACATGAATGTTGCAGAAAATGTCGGCTTCGGTCTGTCGCTGCGCAAACTGTCTGGAGCCGAACAGGCTAAGCGCACCGGCGAGGCCCTCGACATGGTCGGTCTCGCCGACAAGCTTGGCGCCCGCGTCTCCGAACTGTCTGGCGGCCAGCGCCAACGCGTCGCGCTCGCGCGTGCCATCGTCTGCGAGCCGCGCGTGCTGCTGCTCGACGAGCCGTTGTCGGCGCTCGATGCGCATCTGCGCGAACAGATGCAGGTTGAGCTGAAGCGGCTGCAGTCGCGGCTTGGCACCACCTTCGTCATGGTCACCCACGACCAGACCGAAGCGCTGTCGATTTCCGACCGCATCGTCGTCATGAACAAGGGCCGCATCGAGCAGATCGCACCGCCGGCCACACTTTATGACCGGCCTGCCACGAAGTTTGTGGCGAGCTTCATCGGCACCATGAATCTCCTGCAATCACGGTTTGTCGGCCGCGATGGCGATCGCTTGCGTTTCACCGCCGGCACCCTGCCGCTGGAGGCTATTTCCGAAACCGGCGAGGCACCTGCCGAGGGCGCTACCCGCACCATCGGCGTGCGCCCGGAGGATTTGCTGGCGATGACCGAGGCCGCGCCCGGCACCGCACCGGCGCGCGTCAACAGCGTCGTCTTTCACGGCCGCATGCTGCGCCTGCATGCCGAACTCGGGCAGGGCGCGCCTGTCGTCATCGACGCGCCGCGCCAGGCCGAGGGTTTTCGCTTCCAGGTCGGCGACGTGGCGCATATCAGCCTGCGCCGTGGCGCCAACTGCCCAGTGCTGCCAGGTTAGTTCATCGAACGCTAAAAACCGGGGCCAACTGGGCGATCCACGATTTCCTCGAGGTCGAGGGTATCATCGGCTGCTGGGCGTGAGCTCGAATAGATTCCAGGCTTGACTCAAGGAGAGTGTTCCTGTTTTGTTCCGGAATGGAGCAAAACAGGAGCGTTCTTTGCCGGGCGTGTGCGTATGTATCTGCAAGGCGAATTCGACTATGGACTTCCAGAGCCGCCATGGCGGCCTAAACGGCCCGAGCGCGTGTTCTTCGGTTTGTTTTTGCATTCTAAGGACCATTCGCGCTTTGCCGATTGTCAAAATCGGCTATGCGGCCAATGCGGGGTAACCGGCGACCAACTGCTACCGGAGCGTTTTCACGTCAGCCTGCAGCATGTCGGTGATTACAAAAGGCTACGGTCCAAAATTCTTTTTGCGGCCGCCCGATCGGGACGGCGCATTGCGATGGCCCCGTTCGAGGTTACCTTTCGCTATGCCAGTAGCTTTCCCGGCCGACCGGCGACTAGGGGCAAGCCAGCCAAACACCCTTTCGTGCTTCTCGCCGATGACGGACCGGTTTGTGAGTTGAGCAGGAAGCTCGGCGTCGAAATGCTGCGCGAAGGCCTCAAGGCGTCAGATGGTTTCGTTCCGCATCTGACGCTTGCATATGACCGAAAACTTGTCCCCAAACAGCCTATGGGCCCAATCAGCTTTGTTGCACGAGAGTTCGTCCTTGTGCACAGCTTGCGCGGACTGAAGAAGTACGTTTTCCCGGAATGTTGGCCGCTGAGCGCGATGTGATGTGCTCACATCGTCGTCACATATTCCGAGCGATATCCATCATCCTGACATGGCTTGTCAGCACGGCGCGGTCCGACGATGGCAGGCCAGCAGGCTGTTCCCTACCTAAATGCGTCTGAACAGGAGGAACGCAAATGACCATCGCGGAAATTGCCAAGGATTTTACCGAGCTGCTCAAGCAGGGCGAGAACGAAGCTGCCGCCGAGAAGTACAATTCCGACGATATCGTGAGCTACGAAGCCATGGAGGGGCCGATGGCCATCTCCCGTGGCAAGGAGGCTCTCAGGCAGAAGGGCCAGTGGTGGCAGGAGAACAATGAAGTCCATGGCGGCTCTGTCGAAGGCCCCTATGTCAATGGCGACCAGTTCGCGGTGCGCTTCAAGTTCGACATAACGCCCAAGGCTACCGGCGAGCGTGTCACCATGGATGAAGTCGGCCTCTACACGGTCAAAAACGGCAAGATCACCGAAGAGCGCTTCTATTACTAGGGCCGGCCCCGGGTTCCGGCTCACGTCGCTGCAGGACCAGGAAATTAGACGGCCGGGACATTGTCCTGGCCGCCATGCGAGACGGAGATATGGCAACGGCTCTGGCAAATCGGGAAGGGCGGTTTAGTCTGTGGAACGGATTCGACAGTCAGCCAAGGAAGCACGCTTTTGACGATCACCATGTACGGCATCACCACTTGCGACACGGTCAGGAAGGCGCGCGTCTGGCTGGAAGGCCATGACGTAGCCTACCGGTTTCACGATTTCAGGGCCGAGGGACTGGACGCGAAGCGGCTGGATGGTTGGGCGGGCAAGGTCGGCTGGGAAAAGCTGCTCAACAAGGCGAGCACGACGTTCCGCGAGCTGCCGGACAAGGAAAAGCAGGGTCTCGACGAGAAGAGCGCCAAGGCGCTGATGCTGGCCAAGCCGACCATGATCAAGCGGCCGGTGCTGGAAGTAGGCGACCGGGTTATGGTCGGGTTCAAGGCTGATGTCTATGAGGCGGCGGTGGGGAAGTAGAGCTGCCTCTCGTTCCACGGTGTTCCGTGGCCCGCCGGCTTTCGAAGGTTCCGAGTGCCCTCAACCCGCGCGCAAATACCCCGCCAGCGCCACCGCATTGTTGTGCGCCTCGTCATGCGCGCCGTAGAGCAGCGTCACCTTGCCGTTACCCAGCAGGCCTCGCAACTGCGTCACCGCCGCGCCATTCCCATCCAGCTCAGCGCGATACCGCTCCTGAAATTCCGCCCAGCGCGCCGGCTCGTGTCCGAACCACTTTCGCAGCTCGTCGCTCGGCGCGATGTCCTTCAACCACAGCGTCAGCGCGGCGTCTTGCTTGCTGACGCCGCGCGGCCAGATGCGGTCGACCAGAACCCGCTGCCCGTCCTCGGCAGCGGGCGGCTCGTAGATACGCTTGACCGCGATGTTGAAGGCCATCACACCTCTCGGCTGGAACCCTCAGGCCCACTCGCCCTTGCGCATGACAGGCACGCGGGCGCCGTCCTTGTGGACGCCATCGATGTCGATCTTGTCCGAGCCGATCATCCAGTCGATGTGGATGAAGCTCTTGTTGCCGCCGCGCGCCGCGATCTCGTCCTGGCTGAGCGAGGCGCCGTCGACGAAGCACTTCGAATAGCATTGGCCGAGCGCGATGTGGCAGGCGGCGTTCTCGTCGAACAGCGTGTTGAAGAACAACAGGCCGCTGGCCGAGATCGGTGAGGAATGCGGCACCAGCGCCACCTCGCCGAGACGGCGCGCGCCCTCGTCGGTGTCGAGCACCTTCTTCAGCACGTCCTCGCCCTTCGAAGCCTTGGCCTCGACGATCCTGCCTTCTTCGAAACGCACCGAAATGTCGTCGATCAGCGTGCCCTGGTAGGACAGCGGCTTGGTCGAGGAGACATGGCCTTCGACCCGCCTCGCATGCGGCGTGGTGAAGACCTCCTCGGTCGGGATGTTGGGGTTGCAGGTGATGCCGTTCTTGGCGGTCGAGGCGCCGCCCATCCATTCATGGCCGTCCGCAAGCCCAACCGTCAGGTCGGTGCCCGGTCCGGTGAAGTGCAGCGCATGGAAATTATGGCCGTTGAGCCATTCGGTGCGGCTGCGCAGCGCCGCGTTGTGCGCCCTCCAATTGCCGATCGGATCCTCCACATCGACCCGCGACGCGGCGAAGATGGCATCGGCGAGTTTCACGACCGCAACATCGTCGGCATCGCCGGGGAAGACCTGTTTGGCCCAGGCGAGGTCCGGATAGGCAACGATGTTCCAGTTGATGTCGAAGCCGGTGATCTTTTCCAGCGCCGGCTGATAAGCCATCGAATTGGCCTTGTTGGCGCGCGCCACTTTCGCCGGATCCTGTGCGGAGAGCAGCGACGGATCCTCCCCGCGCACCGCAAGCCTGGCCGCATTGTTGGAGAAGGCCTTCGCCATGCCTTCATAGAGCCAGCCGGCGGCGCGGTCGAAGCTCGCATCGGCGCCGAAGCGGTAGCGCGCCAGCGTCATCTCGTCATCGTTGAAGATCGGCGTCACCAGGCCGGCGCCGGCCTTGTAGGCATGCTCGACGATCCGCCTGGTTAGCGGCAGTGCCGCGATCGATGACGTCAGCACCAGATCCTGCCCTGGCTGCAATTGCAGCCCGACCTTGATGGCGACTTCCGCCAGCCTGTCGAGCTTCACCGGGTCGATTGATGCGGAAACGCCGCGCGAATGTGTGGTCATGATCCTGCCTGTCGTAGTTTGATGTCCGACCTACCATAGAGCGGCGGCGCGGCGCTTTCCACCGCGATCGCGCCGGCGGGTTTTGGGTTTGCGGACCCGAACCGCGCCATGGTTGCTTCGATCTCTTCCCTGATCCAGACCTTGAAATCCCGGACCTTGCGGCTTTCCGCTTTCACGGACGAGGTCACCAGCCAATAGCCGAGCCCGCTCTGGGCGCGGATGCCGAAAGGCGCCACCAGCCGCCCGTCGGCCAGCGCATCCGCGGCGAGCAATTGCCAGCCCAGCATCACGCCGTGGCCGGCAATCGCCGATTCCAGGCACAGCATCGGGTCGGTGAAACGCGCACCCTTGAGGAAGCTGACAGGTGGGACGCCGGCCGTCTCGAACCAGCTTTCCCAGTTGATCATTGCTCGCTCGTCGGTGATCGCGCAGGTCTGGGCAAGGTCCTCGATCGACTTCAGTTTTTGGGCAATCGCCGGCGCGCAGACCGGGAAGACTTCCTGCGCCAAGAGCAGTTCCGTGCGCCCGCCCGGCCATTTGCCGTCGCCAAGCCGGATGGCGATGTCGATGTCTGAGTGATCGAGATTGGCCAGCCGCACCGAAGCGTCGATGCGCAGCAGCACGTTGGGATGCCGGTCGAAGTGGCGAGATAGTCTGGGCAACAGCCACTTCGAGGCAAAGGCCGGCGCCACCGAAACCACCAATGTGCATTGCGTAGCCTCGTCGGCCAGCGCCACGGCCTGGGAAAGCTCACGAAATCCAGCACCAAGGCGGGCCGCGAAGACGGCGCCGAATTCGGTCAGCACCAGACCGCTCGCCGTTCGCTCGAACAGCGCCTGGCCGAGCTGTTTTTCGGTACGGCTTATCTGCTGGCTGACGGCGCTGACGGAAACGTTGAGCTCACCGGCGGCCGCCGCCAGCGATCCGAGACGGGCAACGGTTTCGACGGCGCGCAGGCCGTTGAGGTGGACGCGGTTGAGCATGGCCATTGAGTTTTTCTAAACTGATCCGGCTGAAATCTCAATTGAAAGGCATGTCGAAACGGCGGATTTTATCGGAAGAGACAGACCTGTGGAGCCGGAAATGCTGAGGATCTTGTCGTCGTCGCTGAAGGTCTTTTTCGCTGCGAGTACGCCGTATGAGCCGCACCCGGACGGCGAAACGCAGAGATGGCTGACCGATCCGCTTTCGCATCCGGTGCTGAACACCATGTCGGAACGCGAACTGGGCGATGTGCCGTTCAGGCTGACGGCGCGGCGGACAGTGCACGAGACGGCCCCGTTGCACGCCGGCGGCCGCTGCTGAGCAGCCGCCAAGCGTTCCGGCTTGAGGAAAGTCGAGGCGAGCACCACGTCCCGCGCACGCACTGGCCCAACAGATGGCGATTGTTTCAGCGACCCCTGCACTTATTGTGCAGTGCAATGACATCAGCCACCTCGACAGCGCTGCGTTTCGCCTTCGCCGGCATGATTGCCATGGCGGTTGCCATGGGCATCGGCCGTTTCGTCTACACGCCGATCCTGCCCGGCATGATGCAGGAATTGCATCTGTCGCCTGCCGATGCCGGTTGGATCGCGTCGGCCAATTATCTCGGCTATCTCGTCGGCGCGTTGGCAGCGGCGGGCGGCTGGGCGCATGGGCGCGAGCGCCTGCTGATGCTGGCGGGGCTTGGCGCCAGTACGGTCCTTGCCGCGCTGATGGGGCTGACCGAAGCGATGGCGGCCTTTCTCGCCATCCGCTTTCTGGCCGGTCTGGCCAGCGCCTTCGTCATGGTGTTCATGGCCAGCATCGTTTTCAGCCACATCGCGGCTGCCGGTCGCAACGACCTGCAGGCCTGGCATTTCGGCGGCGTCGGGCTCGGCATAGCGGCATCGGCGGCGATGATGGCGGTGCTGGTCGCCGAGCATTCGGGCTGGGCTGCAGGCTGGCTGTGGTCGGCGGCGATTTCGGCCTGTGGTTTCGTCCTCGTTGCGCTGTTGGCCAATGAGGGTCCGCTCGGCAACGGCGAAGTCACCCGCGAGCCGGCACTGCGGATGGACCGGTCGTTGGTCAAGGTCATCGTCGCCTACGGCCTGTTCGGCTTTGGCTATGTGGTGACGGCGACATTCCTGGTCGCCATCGTCCGGCAAGGCGGCGGCAGCCGCGTCTTCGAGGCCATGGTGTGGATGGTCGCCGGTCTTGCGGGCTTTCCCTCAGTCTGGCTCTGGCAGAAGATCGCGGCCCGCACCGGCCTCTATGCCGCCTATGCGCTGGCGTGCTTCATCGAAGTTGCCGGCGTCACCGCCAGCGTCGCCATCGGCGGCGCCACCGGGCCGCTGCTTTCCGGCGTGCTGCTCGGTGGCACCTTCATTGCCATCACCGCATTTGGCCTGCAGGCCGCCCGGCAGCAGGCGCCAAGCGCGCCGCGGCGGATATTCGCCCTGATGACGGCTGCGTTCGGCCTTGGCCAGATCATCGGGCCGGTCGCCGCCGGGTTTCTGGCGCAGATGTCCGGCGATTTCTTCCTCGCCTCGATCACAGCCGCGATCGTGCTGGTCGTCTCCGGCGCCATCACATGGTCGGCTGCGCCAAAATCGCCATGATTGTGGGCTTGCTGTGCCGGGCATCGGGCACGGGCATTTTCTTTCCCACTAATGTGTGACTTTATGCCCGCTGTCGTCAGCTGATTTGTGCCTAGATCGAGGAATTCGCCACAGTGTTCGTATCCTTTTTCCCGCAGCCGAAGCTGTTCTTCACTTCGGCCGCCGTCTGGAGCCTTGCGGCGATCCTGTTCTGGTTCTTCGGTGGTGAACAATTAGGTACGGTTTTCGGATTGCCGCCCGCCGCGGCCGGCGCGCCGCCCATCATCGGCATCGCCATCCTCGTATCGAAGCCGTTCCTCTGGTTCTATCTCTATTTCGCGTTCTGCGTGCTCGTCTTCTACGCATTCTGGAGCTGGTATTCGCCGCATCCATGGCAACGCTGGTCGATCCTGATGACCGCGGTCATCCTGTTCTTCATCTATTTCAATGTGCAGGTCAGCGTCGCCGTCAACGCCTGGTATGGGCCTTTCTTCGACTATGTGCAGGGGCTGATGTCGGGGACTGGAAAGTCGACCAACAGCGAATTTTATATCGGATTGGCTGATTTTTCGTGGCTCGCCCTGGTCGGCATGAATGTGCAGGTGGTCAACGCCTTCATCGTCAGTCACTGGATCTTCCGTTGGCGCACGGCGATGAACAACTACTTCGTCGAGAATTGGGGCAGGCTACGCCATATCGAGGGTGCCTCGCAGCGCATCCAGGAAGACACGATGCGGTTCTCGCAGATCATGGAAGATCTCGGCTCCAGCTTCGTCCAGTCGATTATGACGTTGATCGCATTCCTGCCGGTCATGATCCAGTTGCAGGCCCATATCACCGAGTTGCCGATTATCGGCGCGATTCCACAGCCATTGGTTGTCGCAGCCCTTGCCTGGTGTCTGTTCGGGACGATCTCGGTCATGGTTGCAGGTCTGAAACTTCCAGGGCTGCAGTTCCGCAACCAGCGCGTTGAGGCAGCCTACCGCAAGGAACTCGTCTACGGCGAGGATCACGCGGACCGGGCCCAGCCGGCCACCACGGCCGAGCTGTTCGAGAATGTTCGCCACAATTATTTCAGGCTCTATTTCCACTACATCTATTTCAACGTCGTCCGTTACACGTACCTGCAGGCCGACAACATTTTCTCGCTGCTGATCCTCGGTCCCTCGCTGGTGGCGCACAAGATCACGTTCGGCGCGCTGAACCAGATTTCGAACGCATTCGGCAAGGTGACCGGTTCGCTGCAGTTTCTGCTCACCTCCTGGTCGACCATCGTCGAGCTGCAATCGGTCCACAAGCGCCTGCGCGCCTTCGAGGCGACGCTGCAAGGCGAGCCGCTGCCCGATATCGACCAGCGCTATCTGGCAAGGCAGGGCGCTGAGGATCCGGCCTAAAGATCGAGGTTGGAAACGAACCGGGTTGGCGGCTCAGCCGCCGACTGAGACCTGCCTCTGGCCGGCATCCTGCCGCGAAACATAGTCGCGAAAACTGATGCATTCGACATCGGCCTTGACACAGACATCGCCGGCAAAACGCTCCAGCGCGTTCCAGTAGGCGCCGTCATTCATCAGCGCGAAGTGGAAGCCGAGCTCCAGCGGAATGCGCTTGCCGGCATACTGCTTGTCGAAGGCGGCGCGGAAGGCATCATAGGTCCGGTTGGCGAACTCGCCCGCTTGGCTTGGCCGTTCGAAGCCGCCGGAATGCCTGACATAGAGATTGTAGTCCATGGCGATCACCGGCCGTGACTTCGGTCCTTCTGGAATCTGCGGCAGCGAAAAGTGCATGACGCCGTTGCTGGCCGTCGGTCGGGCGGGGCCCTGCGAGACGCCGCTGGCGTCGAATTGATAGCCGGCGGCCGGCAGCGCTTCATAGAGCGCCTTGCCCGTCGACAGATACGGCGCGCGAAAACCGACAACCGCATGCCGTGCGAAATCGCGCCAGCCCTCAGGCTCGGGCGCAATGCCGTTGATGGCATAGGCGTTCTCGAGAATGTGCTCGAACGAACCGAACTCTTTCAGCCAGTCGGCCTTGCTCCAGTCCTTGCCGTCGAAATGGCCGCAGCCATGGCTGGCGATGTCGTGGCCCTCATGCGCGGCAAGCCCGATCTGCTCGAGCCGGTCGGTGACTTCCTGTTTCGAGGCGGCAAAGCCGATATTGGATTTCCCGGCGCTTCTGCCGGGTGCGGTGTATTCCTTGCGTGTTTCCGTCGACAGCAGGAAGACGCAGGACAGAAAATAGGTGAAATGTGCGCCGGTGCGCTCAGCCAGTGCTCGACTGCGCTTCCACTGCGAAATGTCGCGGGCGCTGTCGAACGAGATGATGACGACCTGCTTGGGCTTTGCCGGCACCGGTGGCGCGGGCGGGTCGGCCAGAGCCACGCCGGCAGTGACGAGCGCGGCAAGCGAAAACGCAACAACGCGGAACGGACGAAGCATAGGAATCTGATCTTAACTCGGGGAACGTCTGCAAGCCGGCTATCGCCCAAATGTGGCGCGGGTGCGATGGGCCTCGTCGGCTGCTCGTCCGGGGCAAACATCCGTTTGCCCCGGACAATAGGCGATTTTCCGGTCGAACCCCTTCCATGCCGGCAAAATTTCGCTAAAACGCGGGCTGACAAAGGCCCGACCGGGCAGGAATGGTTTGATTTGATGTCCGACGACAGTTTTATCCGTGAAGTCAACGACGAGATCCGTCGCGAACAGGCGCAGGCGCTGTGGGACCGTTTTGGCCCAGCCCTGATTGTCGTTGCGATCCTCGTGGTGCTCGGCACCGCAGCCTTCGTCGGCTATCGCTATTGGGACGAGACGCGCGCCAACCGCTCGGGCGATGCGTTCTCGCAGGCGCTGAAGCTTGCCAATGACGGCAAGAACGATGAGGCGCTGACCGCGCTCGATCAGTTGGAGAAGGATGGCTACGGCGCCTATCCGCTGCTCGCCCGCATGCGCGGCGCGACCGTCAAGGCGAACAAGGGCGACGTTCCCGCCGCCGTCAAGGATTTCGACGAAGTCGCCGCCGACACGGCCATTCCCCAGAGCATTCGCGACATGGCGCGGCTGCGGGCAGCGCTGCTGCTCGTCGACCATGGCTCGTTCGCCGACGTGTCCAGCCGTGTCGAAGCGCTGACATCCGACACCAACACGCTGCGCCACACGGCGCGCGAGGCGCTCGGCCTTTCCGCCTGGAAGGAAGGCAAGACGCAGGATGCGCTGAAACTGTTCGACCAGATCGCCGCCGATGACGGCGCCCCGCGCAACACCCGCGAGCGCGCAACATTGATGTCCGAGCTGATCCGCGGGTCGGGCAGTGCGTCGTGACCTTCAAAGTCGCCATCATCGGCAGACCTAACGTCGGCAAATCGACTCTCTTCAATCGGCTGGTGGGAAGAAAGCTGGCGCTTGTCGACGACACGCCGGGCGTCACCCGCGACCGTCGCGTCCACGCCGCCAAGCTCTACGACCTGCATTTCGATGTCATCGACACCGCCGGCTTCGAGGACGCTGGTGCCTCGACCTTGCCCGGCCGCATGCGTGCGCAGACCGAGATCGCTATCCGCGAGGCCGACCTGATCTTCTTCACCATCGATGCCAAGTCCGGCCTTTTGCCTGACGACAGGACCTTCGCCGAGATCGTGCGCAAGTCCGGCAAGCCGGTCGTGCTGGTCGCCAACAAGGCCGAGGCGAAGGGCGCCCAGGGCGGTATGCTGGAAGCCTGGGAGCTCGGCCTTGGCGAGCCGATCCCGGTTTCGGCCGAGCATGGCCAGGGCATGCCCGATTTGCGCGACGCCGTGATCGGCGCGCTCGGCGAAGCGCGCGCCTTCGGCGAAGACGAAGATGGCGAAGACGAAGAGATCGCTGCCGGCGAGGTGCTGATCGGCGAGGATATCGCCGATCCGGATGCCGAGCACACCTATGACGACACCAAGCCGATGCGCATCGCCGTCGTCGGCCGTCCCAATGCCGGCAAGTCGACGCTGATCAACGCGCTGATCGGCGAAGAACGGCTGCTCACCGGACCGGAAGCCGGCATCACCCGTGATTCGATCTCGGTCGATTGGGATTGGCATGGCCGCCGCCTGAAGCTGTTCGATACGGCCGGCATGCGCCGCAAGGCCAGGATTCACGAAAAGCTCGAAGTGATGTCGGTGCAGGACGGCCTGCGCGCCATCCGCTTCGCCGAGATCGTCATCATCGTGCTCGACGCCACCATTCCCTTCGAGAAGCAGGATCTGCAGATCGCCGACCTGATCATCAGGGAAGGCCGGGCGCCGGTGATCGCCTTCAACAAATGGGACCTGATCGACCATCCCCAGGAGCTTCTGGCCGAACTGCGCGAGAAGACGGAACGGCTTCTTCCCCAGGCGCGCGGCCTGCAGGCCGTACCTGTCTCCGGCGAGACCGGGCGCGGCCTCGACAAGCTGATGGATGCCGTCATCAGGACCCACAAGGTATGGAACAGCCGCGTCTCGACCGGCAAGCTCAACCGCTGGCTGGAAGGCATCCTGGCACACCATCCGCCGCCTGCCGTGGCCGGGCGCCGGCTGAAGGTCAAATACGTCACCCAGGCCAAGACCCGGCCGCCGGGTTTCGTTGTCCAGTGCTCGCGGCCCGATGCGATGCCGCAATCCTATGTCCGCTATCTCTCCAACAGCCTGCGCGAAGCCTTCGATATGCCCGGCGTGCCGATCCGCATCGCGCTGCGCACGTCGGACAATCCGTTCGCCGGCAGGTCGAACAAGCGTAAATAAGCGGTCGGGCGCTGGATACCTGTTCCGGCTGTCTAAGCGACCTCCTTCAACCGCTCGTCCCGTGGCAGCGCCTGCAAAGCCGCCTGCAGCAATATGTCGGCCAGCCGCGCTGCCACCGGATCCAGTTCAGCATCCTTCTGGTGCAGCACCAACGCCATTTTGGGCAATGCAGGCAGCCCGGCGATCTCCGGCGTCATCGCGCTGACGCTGGCCGGCAGGCCGATGTCGGTGCGGATTGTCAGCCCCAGCCCCGCCGCCACGGCTGCCCAGATGCCGCCAAGGCTCGGACTGGAAAAGGCCATCCGCCACGACAGGCCGGCGCGGTCGAGCGTTTCGGTTGCCACCGTGCGCAGAAGGCATGGCGCTTCGAGCGCCACCAGCGGCAGCGGCTCACTGTTGCGCAGGCTGGTCTCGATACGCTTTGCCGGCCCGATCCAGCGCATCGGCACATCGGCGACATGCTGGCTGTAGGGCAGCGTTTCGCCGCAGTGCCAGGCGAGCGCGATATCGAGGCTGCCCGACAGGACCCTTTCGGCAAGGTCGTGGCTGCGTGCGATCCTGGCTTCGATCTTCACCTTGGGGTGCGTCCGGGCAAATCGGCCGAGCACGTCCGGCAGCACCGCCTCGCCGAAATCTTCCTGCAAGCCGAGCCGTACCCAGCCTTCTAGCTCGACACCGTGGATGGCGGATGCCGCCTCGTCATTCAATTCGATCAGCCTGCGCGCATAGCCGAGCATGGTCTCGCCGGCCTCGGTCAAAGCGAGGCCGCGTCCTGATTTGCGGAAGATCGGCGTCGCCGCCTGTTCTTCCAGTTTCTTCAATTGCGCGCTGACCGCCGACGTCGACCGGCCAAGCCGGTCAGCGGCCTTGGCAAAGCTACCCAGCTCCATGCCGGTGACGAAACTGCGCAGGACGTCGAGGTCGAATGTCACGCGTCGCATGTTTGGAAGTCCCGATTTTCAGGATTGTAAGTTCAAAACTTCCTGATTTTCAGGATGAAATTATGGCGGTAGGGACAGATCGTCAAGGCCGAACCGCTGGCCAGCACGGGAAATGAAGTCATGTCCGCCATTGTCAATTGCACCGACCGGCAGCCGTCGGAACTTCTGGAAGATACCGGTTCCACCGGGAGGGTGTTCACGCCGGGCCATCGCTGGAAAGTCCTGGGCATCGGCGTTGCCGCCAATGCCGCCTTCTCGGCTACGTTCTCCGGCATCCCGGCGACGGCGGTCGTTCTTCGCCAGGGCTATCACCTAGGCAATGCCGAACTCGGTCTGGCGCTCGGCCTTCTCGGGCTTGGGGTCGCGCTCAGCGAACTGCCCTGGGGCTTGCTCACCGATCGCTGGGGCGACCGCCGCGTGCTGTTGATCGGGCTCGGCGCGACGGCGGCGTGGCTCCTGGTCATGGCGATGCTGGTCGTGCCGACAAAGGCCGGTATTCCCGACGTCACGCTGCTCTCCGCGAGCCTGCTCATCACCGGATTGCTCGGCGGCAGCGTCAACGGTTCGAGCGGCCGCGCCATCATGGGCTGGTTTCGGGAAAACGAGCGC
The DNA here is from genome assembly GCF_003998165.1 of Mesorhizobium sp. M7A.F.Ca.US.007.01.2.1. Classification (NCBI taxonomy): domain Bacteria; kingdom Pseudomonadati; phylum Pseudomonadota; class Alphaproteobacteria; order Hyphomicrobiales; family Phyllobacteriaceae; genus Mesorhizobium; species Mesorhizobium sp. M7A.F.Ca.US.007.01.2.1. The sequence goes on from NZ_RZQP01000032.1 coordinate 33,010, forward strand.
GGCTTCGCCATGAGCATCAGGCAGACGGCGGTGCCGCTTGGCGGCGGCCTTGGCGCGCTCGTGCTGCCCTCGCTTGCGCTGGCTTTCGGCTTTGCCGCGGTGTTCGGGGTCCTGGCGGGTGCATCCGCTCTGTCTGCCCTGTTCGCCTGGCGCTGGCTGCACGAGCCGCCGACGCCGGGCGAGGGCCATCCCGCTTCGGCTTTTGTGGCCGGACCGGCGCCGCTGCGCAATCGCGACGTCTGGCGTATCGCGACCGCCATCGGCCTGCTCTGCTTTCCGCAGGTGGCCGTGCTCACCTTCGCCTCCGTGTTCCTGCATGATTTCGTTGGGTTGGGAACGGCGGCAATCAGCGGGAGCCTCGCCGCGGTGCAGATCGGCGCCATGGTCATGCGCATCTGGAGCGGCCGCTTCACCGACCGTCACGGCAACCGCCGCCAATTTCTTCGCCTGTGCAGCGCGTTCAGCGCCCTTGCCTTCGCCATGCTTTGGCTGCTGGTCCTGTTCGGCCCAACCATTCCGGGCGGCCAGCTCATCTGGTCGGCGGTTCTTCCGGTCGTGCTTATTGTCGCAGGCATCTCTGTCTCCGCCTGGCACGGCGTCGCCTACACCGAGCTTGCCACCCTTGCCGGCGCCGGCCATGTCGGAACCGCGCTCAGCCTTGCCAACACCTTTGTTTTCGTCGGCTTCTTCCTGGTGCCGGTGGCCATTCCGGGGCTCTTGCACCTCTGGTCCTGGTCCGGCGTCTGGCTGGCGGCCGCCATCTGCGCGCTGATCGCCCGGCCGATCTTCCTGCGTCCGGCCTGAATAGTCGGCCGCAAAATCGCCCGACTTCGCAACCACGACCTCGGGCCGACCGGGAAAACCCGATCGAATCCGTTAACGTCCCATCAAGGTTAATGCATCATTTTGCTCTCCAGTGGGGTCTGTAGCGTTCCTGGAGAGAGTTCCGTGCATCGACGTGTGTTGAAGCGGCTGGTTGCCGCCGCCGGTGAGAGAAAACGTGGCTTTCTGGGTCCGCTCGTCATCGGTTTCGGCATCTGGATCGGCTTTCCGACCGTCGCCGCCTATCAGGACATGACGAGCCTCGTTTCCGGCCTCGAAGCATCGAGCACGCGCTGGAATTCCTATGTCGAGAAATCCGTTGCCGGCTCGACCCATGCGGCTGAGATGCCCTTTGTCGATTCCGATGTCACCGGCTCCATTTCCGGATCGGGCGTCCACCTGGCCGGTGTCGGCAACGTGTCGTTTCGCGGCAAGGGCGGCAAGGTCAGCGCCACGCCCGATGAGGACCGCGTCGTGCGCGCCGAGAAGAAAGGGCGCATCGTCCAGATGTCTCCCGTCGCACCGCCAAAGAACTTCAACGCCGGCTCGATCTTCGAGCGCACCTCCTCCTTGCTCCGGCCCAGCATGGACAGCGGCCTGAAAATGGCTTTCGCCAAGCCGCAGATCAAAGGCAAGGAAATCCAGATCGCCGCCGCATTCCATGTGCGCGAGGACAAGAAGCCGGATCCCGGCATGCCGGCCATGCTGGCGGCGCTGGTCAACAACGACCATCCGGATGTGCTGGCCACCGCCTATGCGCAATCCGAGCCGGACTATGCCAAGGCATCGCCCTTCGAGGCCCTGCTTCAGGACGAGCAGCCCAATGAGGGCCGCTTCATTCCGCCGATGGCCAAGGGCGATCATTCGTGGATCCAGAACCCGCTGCCGGCGAGTGTCTTCTCCAAGAAGGAGCAGGCATGCCTTGCCAACGGAATCTATTTCGAGGCGAGGAGCGAATCCGTGCGCGGCCAGGCCGCTGTCGCCCAGGTCATCCTCAACCGCGTCCGCAATCCGACCTATCCGAATTCGATCTGCGGCGTCGTCTACCAGAACGACAGCTGGTTCAACCGTTGCCAGTTCTCCTTCGCCTGCGACGGCAGGAAGAAGCGCATCGATAGCCCAGCCGCCTACAAGACCGCCCAGGAGATCGCCATGGCCGTCACCGCCGGCAAGATCTTCATTCCGGAAGTCGGATCGTCGACCCACTACTATGCCCAATATGTCCATCCCGGCTGGGCGCGCACGATGCAGAAGATGACCAAGATCGGCCTGCATATCTTCTATCGGACCTATGGCGGCGGCTGGAGCTGAGTGCGGAGCAGCCGCTGATCCTTGATGTGGCGCGCAGCCGATCAAAGAGCCATTGCGCGGGGGATTCGCGCCATGCATCCTCGTCATCCTGGCGGGCACGATGTCGCACCTTCGTAATTCATTGATTTTATTGCCTAAAATACATGGCAATGAACTTCCGCCCGTGGCTTGACGGGCGCAAACCCTCTAACTATGTTGCCGGCGACTTTAGAAGCGGACGGACGGTGACGGTCTGACCGGGCAGGGGGGTTGCGATGGCCGACAAGAATGGGCCAGACGGAACCGGAGAAACCGGCCGCGGCAATCAGCATGAACCCGACATCCGCGACGACGATCTTGAGCGCCGCCGCCGTGACCTTGAAGCTTCGCTTGCGACAAGGCGGCCGGGCGGGCTCGAGGGGAAAGACGACGCGAAAGCGGGCAGTGTGGCCGGTTATGGTCAGGCGCTCAAACTCTCCAGCGAGTTTATCGCCGGGGTGGTGGTGGGTGCCGGCATCGGCTGGGTCATCGACCGTTTGGCGGGGACATCGCCATGGGGTCTGATCGTGTTTCTGCTGCTTGGTTTTGGCGCCGGAGTGCTCAATGTGATGCGTTCCGCCGGCGTCGTGGCAGAATTTGGACAGGGCGATAAATCGCGCCGTGGCCAAGACGACAAGAAATGACCGCGCACCATGTGCGGTAATGGTAACGAGGCCGTACGCGGCATTGACGGGGTTTGAACGTGGCAGCTGACAAGGTCGATCCGATCCACCAGTTCCATATCAACAAGCTGATTCCGATCGACATCGGCGGCTATGACCTGTCCTTCACCAATTCGGCGCTGTTCATGGTCGCAACCGTGATCGTCGCGGCTGGATTCCTGTTTCTCACGACGTCGAGCCGCAGCCTGGTTCCCGGGCGGCTTCAGTCGGTCTCCGAGATGGCGTACGAGTTTGTCGGCAACATGTTGCGCGACGCCGCCGGCACGCAGGGCATGAAGTTCTTCCCTCTCGTGTTCTCGCTGTTCATGTTCGTGCTCGTTGCCAATCTGCTTGGCCTTTTTCCTTATTTCTTCACGGTCACCAGCCACATCATCGTCACCTTCGGCCTTGCCGTGCTGGTGATCGCAACCGTGGTCGTCTACGGCTTCATGAAGCATGGTCTTGGCTTCCTGAAACTGTTCGTGCCGCACGGCGTGCCGGTCTTCCTGCTGCCTCTCGTGGTGCTGATCGAAGTGATCTCCTTCGTGTCGCGCCCGGTCAGCCTCTCGGTTCGTCTGTTCGCCAACATGCTCGCCGGCCACATCACGCTGAAAGTGTTCTCCGGCTTCGTCGTCAGCCTGAGCGCGCTCGGCGCGGTTGGCGTCGCCGGCTCGATCCTGCCTCTGGCGATGGCGGTGGCGCTGACGGCACTGGAACTGCTGGTCGCCTTCCTGCAGGCCTACGTCTTTGCCGTGTTGACCTGCATGTATCTCAACGACGCCCTGCATCCAGGGCACTAGGTCCAAAAGTTTCCGGCCCAAAGATTTCCAACATTGGCGCCGGATGGAATCGCAACGGAATTTTAGATCCAAAGGAGTTGAACAAATGGACGCAGAAGCAGCAAAGTACATCGGCGCCGGCATCGCTTGCCTGGGCATGGGTGGCGCGGGCATTGGCCTCGGCAACATCTTCGGCAGCTACCTGGCGGGCGCACTGCGCAACCCGTCGGCCGCCGATGGCCAGTTCGGCCGTCTGATCTTCGGCTTTGCCGTGACCGAAGCTCTGGGCATCTTCTCGCTTCTCATCGCGCTTCTGGCCCTGTTCGGCTGAGCACTCGGGAAGATTGGACAGGCCGGCCGCGCAAGCGGCGGGCCTGAATTTCGGGGATAGTCCATGTTCGTGACATCTGCCTTTGCGCAAGAGTCCGCGCCATCAGCCGATACCAGCCACGCTGCGACGGAAGGCGACACGCATTCCGGCACCAGCGTGCCTGCTGAAGCGCATGGCACGTTTCCGCCATTCGATCCGGCGACGTTCCCGTCGCAGCTTCTGTGGCTGGCGATCACCTTCGGGCTGTTCTATCTCTTCCTGAAGCGGGTGGTGATGCCGCGCGTCGGCGGCATCATCGATGTGCGCAACGATCGCATCACGCAGGACCTCGACCAGGCGGCCAGGTTGAAGGGCGAGGCCGACGCCGCCGTTGCTGCCTACGAGCAGGAACTGGCGGAAGCCAAGACCAAGGCCAACGCGATCGGCCAGCAGGCCAACGACGCTGCCAAGGCCGAGGCCGACACCGCTCGCAAGAAGGTCGAGGCTGCGCTCGACGCGAAGCTTGGCGAAGCCGAAGCCCGCATTTCTTCCATCAAGGCCAATGCCATGAAGGAAGTCGGCAGCATCGCCGAGGACACCGCTTCGGCGATCGTCGAGGCTCTGGTTGGCGGCAAGGCCAGCAAGGCCGAGATCGCGGCCGCGGTCAAATCCGTGGCCCGGTGAGGAGCGCATCATGGATTACACATCTCTCGCGACGCTCTGGGCCACGATAGCCCTGATCATCTTCCTCGGCGTTGCCGTCTACATCAAGGTGCCTGGCATGATCGCCAAGGCGCTCGACGCCCGTGCCGCCAGGATCAGCAATGAACTGGACGAAGCGCGCCGGCTGCGCGAGGAGGCCCAGCAGCTGCTCGGCCAGTACCAGCGCAAGCGCAAGGAAGCCGAGCAGGAGGCCGCCGACATCGTCGCTGCCGCCAAGCGCGAAGCCGACATGCTTGCCGCCGACGCGCATAAGAAGACCGAGGACTATGTCGTCAGGCGCACCGCGCTTGCCGAACAGAAGATCGGTCAGGCCGAGCGTGATGCCATCAGCGAAGTGCGCGCCAGCGCCGTCGACATCGCCGTCGAGGCAGCACGCGCGCTGCTTGCCGGCAAGATCGACGCCAAGGCCGGTGCAGATCTGTTCAAGGCTTCGCTCGCGGACGTGAAGTCGAAGCTGAATTAGGCGCTTCGTCTAGCCAGTCATCGAAAGCCGCCCGGGCAACCCGGCGGCTTTTTTGTTGCGGCGCTGAAGCTGCCAATCTCCCCCCTCGTGGGGGAGATGCCCGGCAGGGCAGAGGGGGGGCGTGAAGGAACGCTAACCTTTGTTGTCCTAAGGTCTATCGGGACAAGCCTGAGGGCATAACTGCAATCCGATTGAGAGGCCGGCGGGACAGCGCCCCCCTCTGTCCTACCGGACATCTCCCCCACAAGGGGGGAGATTGGCTTGTCGTCGTTGTCGCTCAATCCAGCCCGGCGAAGCTCTCTTCTTCCGCCACGTCCACCTCGGCCCCACCCAGCCGGAATGGCGCAAACGACACGCGGTGCAGCCGCGCCACCGGGCCATGCGCTTCGATCGCGGTGCGATGGCGAACCGTGGCGTAGCCCATATGGACTTCGAACCCGTAGCGGTCGTGATGGTTGCCGCAGCCGCACATCATGCGGTCGCGCATCACCTTGGCGACGATCGAGGCGGCGGCGATCGACTGCGAACGCTGGTCGCCCTTGATCAGCGCGCGCCCTTCACAAGGCAGTCCCGGCGGCACGTCGCGTCCATCGGCAAGCGCAAGCTTCGGCCGGATCGACAGCCCTACCAGCGCGCGCCGCATGGCTTCCAGGCTTGCCTTGAGGATGTTGCTGCCGTCGATGCCCTCGGCGCTGATGGAGGCCATCGAGACCGCCTGTGCGGAGCCGAGAATGCGCAGGAACAGGGCCTCACGCTGTAAATG
>NZ_RZQP01000330.1:0-5313 GCF_003998165.1 Mesorhizobium sp. M7A.F.Ca.US.007.01.2.1
GAGCAACAAAGCCCAGCGCCGTCGCGTCCGGCTCGACCGTGATGGTTTTGGATGCGGATTTTCCCGGCCCGACGGAAATCTGGTCGGATCCGATGAGATCGCCCGCCAGCGCCGTGCCGGCATCCCCCTGCAGCGCGAAATAGTCGGCGGAATTGAATTTGCCGGTGCTTTTCAGCCGCATCACCAGGATCGTTACCGGCCGGTCGCCGCCGCCTGGCCCCGGGTTCATGCCAGCACCGCCGTTTACGTTGACGGTGATCACCGATGGTTTCGGCGGACCACTCTGGCAAGCCGCAAGCAACCCTGTCGCGCCCAAGGCAACAACAAATTCACGTCGATCAATCATCTCTCACTCCTCCTCATATGCATCTCGAAAATCAGCGCCGATTTCGCCAAGGAAGCTCTTTTCAGCACTCTCGGCGATTTCACGATGGCGCTTCTGGTAAAGTTCCCACAGCTTGGCGCCCCGCCCCCCAGAGAGAAGGGTTCCGATCGCGGAATTCGATTTCAGCTCTTCCTCGATCACTACCGGGTCAAAACGGTCGATCATCCGCCGCATGGCGGTCTGTATGCCTCGCCAGGCGCGTACGTGATGTTGCGCGAGATCGCGCACCGCATCGGTGATTGCCGCTTCACCGCCGAGAAATCCTGGGCTGCGCTCAGCGATAAGCGTTATGATGGCGTCGTCGACGGTCGGCAGGAACTTGAGCGGATTGACTTCGGAGGCCCCGACCATGGTCTGCGCGACGCGCGCGTTTCCCTTTTCCTCGGCCCGCTTGCGCAGAAGCTGCATCAGGCCTTCCATCATCATCCGGTATTCGCGACCGAACTTCTCCATTTCCGCGATGCTGTCGCGTCCGGGGAAATCGGCTTCCTCGACACCCATGCCATGCAGGAATGCGGCGCGAAGCGCCATCTCCTCCGGCCGCGCCGCACCCAGCGCCGGGGCGGCTTTGGGAGCAGCACCCACACGTGGTGAAGCAGGGGTAGCTGCGGGCTGCACCGGCAAATCCCAGGGATTGGCTGATTGGGATCGCTGGGCGATGCGCTCGCGCTGTTCGATCGAACTGGCGCCGTTCGCCGAACTGAGCGTGGCGGCTGGTCCGAAAGCAAAGTCATCATGGGTTCCGGACGGCTTGTCACGGGCGGCTTGGGCTGCGCGGTCGGGGGACGGTACCGCGTCGAGGCTGAACGGGTCCGCTTGGCTCGCCGCGCCGCCCGGTTCGCGATAAGGGGCGGGATTTTTCGACACCGGCGTCGAAACCGGATCGAGGCTGAACGGGTCATCGAAAGCGGCCGAGTGGCGCTGGTCGGAGTTGGCACGTTCGAATGCACCCGCAACCGGCTGCTCGAAAGGGTTCGGCAGATCGGCCGGACGTGGCCGTCGCGGCTCTTCTTCGACCTTGGCGGAAAAGAAGTCATCGCGACCGATGCTCACCGGGGCCCGGGATGCTGGCGGCGCGCGTTCCGAAACCGGCTGGCCGGCCGCTGGTGCTTGAGTGGCTGGCGTTTGCAGGTCGACATGGACGACGTAGTCGCCCAATCTCAGCCGCATGCCACTTTGAAGGCGCGTCGACTTGCCGGCACCGAGCGGGCTGTCGGAGTCGTTTATGAACAATCCGCTGCTCGACGTGTCGGTGACGAAATATCCATCTCGCCCGCCAGAGATCTTGCAATGTGCCCTTGAAACGAACATGTCGGGATCGTTGATCTGCCAACCCGCGTCCGCGCTGCGGCCGATCACCAGCTCACCCTCGTCAAGCCGGGCCTGCCGCACCGCCTGGGTGCGTGGCCCTTGCTCCAGTGTCAGCAGCAGGCTCATGCCGCGACCCCCGTCATTTCCGGCCGCCATCCGACGATTGTCCGCAGCCGCATGTCGTCAGCATCGCCCCTTTCGATGGGTCGCGCAAGCCAGGCGGTCCGCCCGAGCCGAACCGCTCCGATTTGGGGCGGCGGTACGGCTTCACGCGCAAGCACGATGCGCAGATCGACGTCGAGCGACTCCCCGACCATGTCGCGAACGGCCTGCTTGAACAGCTTGAGCCGCTCGCCGCCAGGCAGGAACGCCTTGAACTCCTCATACCCCAGCGGGCCGACACGCAGTTCGATCCTGCTTTGGCGGCTGAAAACGCGTGGGCCGATCGTCGCGCCCTTGCCGAGCCCTGCAAAGGCCTTTGCAAGACGGGTCTGGAGACCGGTTGGTACTGTTATCCAGGCGGAGATGAACTCCTTGATCTGTACCGGCGCCTTGAACGCTTCCGCCAGGAACAGCGTCAGCCGTTCCGGGCCGTCGACCTGATTGGCCAGCGAAGCCGCCTGGCGAAGCTTCACCGTATCGAGATTGGGGTCCTGCGTGCCGGGAAGTCCGATCCCGGCCATGGCTTCAAGCATGGCGCGAACGCGCCCGCCGACCGCGCGTTCGGCCTGCACGGCCGGGTGCGCATCCGCCCACGCCCGATAGTAGAGGGCGATCATACGGTGCTGCAGAATGTTGACGAAGTCGACGAACGTCGTGTCGCTGGTCAGTTGTGCCTCGGCGCCGGCGAACCAGCGTTGCGAGAGCCGGTCGAGCACCCAGCGCGTCAGATGCAGCGGCATTGGACCCTCGGGTCCCAGCAGACCAAAATTTGCCACCGTGACCCGGGCCGGTGCCGCATCGCGGGCTTCGCGGAACACAACCAGGTCCCGTGCGGAAAAGGCGAGGCGTACATGCTGGCCGAGCCGTGCCGGCTCACGGTCGGGACGGCCGGAATGGCCGAACAGACCGTTCCGTTGTTCGAGGCGGCGCAGCAGTTCGAAAAAGTCGAACGTCTCGGACAGACCTTCGGCCCTGTTCGGGCCGGGCGTGTCTAGATCAGGTAGCGATTGCCGGGCGTCATCGGCCATGGCACATCCTCCTGCTTCTGCAGCAGCCGCGTGCGAGTTCGCACGAAGCCGTTTATCCCGGCGTGACGAGCAAACAACCGCGCCAGCAAGGCCGAAAGCAGCAAGGTACTTTGGCCGGCCAGGACCGATTGATCAACATGCAACGTGACTTCGGTACCGCGTCCAAAGCACATCGGTCCATCGATTTGCAGACGTTCGATGACCGGCTGCGAGTCGATACGCACGATCGAATGCACATTTCGGGCAAGGCTTGGATCGCCGCGATCGGCATAAAGGTCGAGTAGCGCATGCAGGGGATCGATGCCGCGGCCTTCTTTGGCAAGACTGAGAAAGTTGAGCGCGAGCTGCGCCACCAGCCGCCAGGCGAGATCATCGGCCCGCGATTCCCCGTCGGCCCCAGCAGGCAGTGCCGCAGGAATAGCTGGCTGCGGCGCACGCAAGGCGCCAAGAAGCCTCACGGTTTCGACCGGGTCGCCGGCCTCTAACGTCAACGTCGGATTGTCATCGAGGATCGGCAGATCACGATTGGTGCAAAGCGCCATCACGTCGAGCCGCTTCAGCGGCCGGGTCGCCGGCCTTACGAGCGGCCGGGACACGGCCAGGAAAACGTCATCCCCGGTATAGGACGTTCGCGTCAGGCCTTCGCGGCGCTCCTCCTCCATCGCGCGGCGAGGGCGCCTTTCGGTCGAATAGACCCAACCACTACCGCCGTTCTGACCCAGGCTGAAGAGCTCGGGGATTTCAGCGTCGTTACCTTCCGTGTCGGCGTCCTCGACGCGGATGACCCGGTAGATTTCGAAGTCACGCGCCCGCGTCCGGTCCGCATGCAACACCTGGCGCGTCTTGCGTTCATCGACTTCGACGACGTTGCACTCGCGTTCGAACAGATTGATGATCGGTGTCGCGAAAAGTTCGAAGTCCGCCGGCGTCAGATCGGCCAGCTCGGGAACCGTGCGTTTGAACAGGAAAATGATCTCGAGTCCGGCCGCGCATTGGCGCACGACAGGCTGCAATCCCAAAACCCGTGCATAGTGAAAACGCTCGGGCATCATGAAGTATTCGCGCAGCAACCGGTATCCTCGAATGTCGGGCGGGTGCGCGGCATCAAGGCCTCGTCGTCGCTGATGCCGATCATCTCGGGTGCCGGCAACGGCGACAGCGGGTTGGTCTTGCCTTCCGGTCGCGCTGCTGTGGCCGCGCAGGCGCCGAAAATCGCATCGAACAGTAGCGGCGCCTTGGTGCGTCCGGCAAAATAGAGGTCAAGCCGGTCGAGAGCCAGTTCGTCGAGCTTGCCTTTTCCGGTCCTGGCCAGCGTGAGGCGGAGCGCCGACTCGCCGCTGACACCGCCGATCGGTCCTATGCCAGCCATCGCCATCGCACTGCGGTCCTGAAAAAAGCTGACCGAAGTGACCGCGATCGGCCATAGAGTCATTTCCTGGGCGGTTGAGAAAATGCAGCGCGTTGACAGGCCTGGCTGCAGGCTGGAAACCAGCCGTGTGTTGCGCTTGACGACGTGGCCGGCCAGCATGGTCTGGACCTGCTGGCCGGGTTTCAGCACCGCCATCGCCGTTGCCGGCGCCGGCGTGACCAGATCGGGATAGAGAACGTCGAGCACACTGCGGGAAAATCGCGAGCGCTCGGCATCGACCTTTAGCCGGGTGCGCGCGGCCAGGAAGGCTACGCCATCGAGCAGGCGCTCGACATATGGGTCCGGACACGGCACCGTATCGAGGGAAAGGTTGCGCGCCACCGCCGGATGCATGTCTGCGAATTCCGATGCAAGAGCGCGGATATGGCTCAGTTCCTCCTCGTAATATTCGACGAAGACCCGATCCATCTCAGGCCTCCCCAATTTCGGTCCGCGCCAAACCGTTGTCGAGATTGATCGTGGTGCGCAGGCGCATGCGTTCGGGAGTCGGGGTCATGATCAGAACGGCGTCTATCTCGATCTTCAGGCCGACGGTGTTGTCGCCAAGCGTGACCGTTACCTTTGTTGCGCTTTCCTTCAGGCGGGGCTCGAAGGTCGCGAGCACCATGCGGATCTCACGTGCCAACACCTCGCGATCGAAGTCGCGCGACGAGCGGCCCGAGAAGGAGGGCACGCCGTAATTGACCACGCTGCGGCGGACCTCCGGGAAATCGGCAAGCGAAGGGGGATTGTCCGCAACCTGTTCATTTTCCAGGTCGGAAAGAAGCGGCGTCGCCTCGAAGCGCTCTGTGTTGAAGAGCGCCTCGATGTCACGCCGTACCGCTTCCCTGAGCACGCGCGCCGATACCACCACGCCACGGCTTTCGATTTCGACGCGGTGCTGGGTCTGAACGGCCAACCGATGCAGACGGCGTTTCTGATCCGGTGTCAGTACCACATCGGCGTCGATGGCACGCGTGCTGCCGGCAACGAGTGTGTCGAGACGGTCCGCGCCAAGC
>NZ_RZQP01000331.1:0-5287 GCF_003998165.1 Mesorhizobium sp. M7A.F.Ca.US.007.01.2.1
GAACACGTCCGTGTAGCGGCCATGCTCGTCGCGGGCGCTGCGCGCGCCGAGCGCCGCCGACAGGTCTTCCGCGCCCCAGGTGAGCCCGGCAAGCCGCGCGCTGGTCCCGGCATAGGTTGCCGCCGCCAGCACGCCTGCCGGCGTTTCGGTGATGATCGGCAGGATCTTGATCGCGCCGTCGGCCAGGCCGTTTTCGGCCTCGCGCACCCTGAGTTTTGCCGACAGGTGCTGCACATCCTGGCCGCCGTTCGACTTGGGCAGCATGATGCCGTCGGGTTTCGCCGGAACCAGCGCCGCCAGATCGTTATCCGTCAGCCCGGTCGCGAGGTCATTGACCCTGACATAGATGGCGGAAGTCGTTTGTGCCCTGCGTTCCAGGATGAAGCGCGCCGCTACGCCGCGCGCCAGCGCCTTGTTGTGCGGCGCCACGGAATCCTCGAGGTCGACGATGACCACGTCGGCGCCGGCACCAAAACCCCTTTCCAGCTTCCTCTCGGAATCACCGGGGACGAACAGCAGCGAGCGCATGATCAGGCCGCCTTCTTCAGCATCATCGCTTGCCTGGTGCATTTGGCGACGAGATCGCCATGCTGGTTGTAGGCGCGATGCTCGAATTCGACGATGCCGCGATCGGGCTTCGACCTGGACTCGCGCACCGAGATGACTGTCGTCTCGACGCGAACGGTATCGCCATGGAAGACCGGATGTGGAAACACGGTTTCCTTCATGCCGAGATTGGCCACCGTGGTGCCGACGGTGATGTCATTGACCGAAATGCCGATCATCAGCCCGAGCGTGAACAGCGAATTGACCAGCGGCTTGCCCCATTCGCTTCTGGCGGCGAAATCGAAGTCGATGTGCAGCGGCTGCGGGTTCAGCGTCATCACCGAAAACAGCATGTTGTCGCTTTCGGTAACGGTCTTGCGCAGCGTGTGCTGGAAGACATGGCCGACGACGAACTCTTCGAGATAAAGTCCGGCCATTTCTTTCTCCTCAGGTGCTTGACGGTTGATAGGCGCTGCAAATCAGCCTCGCAAGCCAGTTAATGAACATGGTGAACGGTTCGTAAACCAATTCTGCCTACGGTCGTCAGTGGGGTCGGAACCTTCCGGCAAGGGGCGTAAGCAGGCGGGCATGGTTGTTGTTTCGCATTTCCTGAAATGGATCTACACGGCCAAGGTGTCGGAGCGCGCCGCGGCGGCGAGCGCTCTGGCCCGAGCCTACATCAATTCCGAATTGCCCTTCGAGGACCGCTGCGCCGCAGAGGCGGCGCTGACACTGTTGCTCGACGATGCCTCGTCAAAGGTGCGGCTGGCGATGGCCGAGGCGCTGTCGATGAGCCAACACGCGCCAATGCAGATCATCAGCGCGCTGGCCTCCGACCAGCCGGAAGTCGCCGGCGTGGTGCTGGCGCGCTCGCCGCTGCTCACCGACGCCGACCTGATCAACCGCGTGGCTTCGAGTCCGAAGGCGACGCAAAAACTGATCGCAGACCGGCCGCTCGTCTCGATGGCGCTGTCAGCGGCCATCGCCGAGATCGGCGAGGCGGACGCCTGCGCCGTGCTGCTCGCCAACAGCGGCGCCGACATCGCCTCGCTCAGCTTCCGCCGCATGGCCGAACGGCATGGGCACCTGCCGCTGGTGCGCGAGGCGCTGATATCGGATGTCAGGCTGCCGGCCGACTGCCGGCATATGCTGCTCGTCAAGCTTGGCGAAATGCTGAAAACGTCGCCACTGGTGATGGCGATGATGGGCGCGGCGCGAGCCGACCGCGTCATGCGCGACGCCTGCGTCAAGGCTTCGGTGACGCTGATCGAAGGCACGCGCACGGAAGAACATGCGGCCCTGATCGAGCATCTCAGGCTGCGTGGCGACCTCACCGCGAGCTTCCTCATCCGCACCATCGCGCATGGCAAGGTCGATTTCTTCGGCTCGGCACTGGTTGCGCTCAGCCAGCAGTCCGAACAAAGGGTTAGGGCGCTGCTGGCCGGCGGGCACGACGTGGCTTTGCAGGCATTGTTCCGCAGCGCCGGGCTCGCCGGCGCCACGCACGCCATCATCCTGCGTGCGCTGAAGATCTGGCGCGAGGTCGCCAACGGCAAGCGCGTCGCCGGTGTGCAGGAGGTCAGCTGGCTGATGCTCAAGGAAGCGGGCGGTCAATCCGCCGAGGGTGATCTCGCCGCCTTGGTCAAATCGATCCATCTCGACGCGCTGCGCGAGAACGCGCGCGGCCACGCGCTGGCGATAGCGGCCGCCTAGCCCCTATCCCTGGCAAAAAAATCCGGAAAATCCTCCATCGCGGCGGCGATGATGCGCAGCGATGCCGCGATCTGCAGCAATTCCCCGGTACCGTTTCGCTGCGCAATGCTCGCCGCATATTGCCGGGCGACGGTGACGGTTGATGTCTGCGGATCGCCGGGGGCGCGGAAGAGCAGTTCGCGCGCCAGCCCTCTCAGGAAGTTGGCGATCGAAAGCGCGGTCTCGGATGGGATGGCATGGCTTTGGCTCGCATCGCGCAGCCGAAGGACCTCCAGGCCGACGGTGACGGCGGCGACGCCGCCGCCCAGAACCGCATCGCCTTTCTGACCGGCATTCTGCACCAGCGGCATCAATTGGTTGATGCGGTCGTAGGCGAGGCTCTCGAAGGCCGACCGCCTCGGCACCCGCTCATGCAGGCAAAGCCGCGCCAGATCCTCACGCATGGCGCGCACGATGCGGTTGGCCGCGAGCCAAGGATCGGCCGGCAGCACGACGATGAAGACACCGATCGCCAGCAGGATGCCGACCAGGATCGACGCCGAACCGGCGAAGAAGGGTCCGGGATCGTAGGTCATCGCCTGGTGTGGACTGAGGAAGGCGAGAAAGTTGATGGCGAAAGCCGTCGCCACGCCGACATAACGTGGATTGGCCATGGCCAGCGCCGTCGGCACCAGGATCGGCACGACAAACAGCATGAACCAGCCGAAGCCGGGCAGGGCAGGCAATGCGATCTGGCCGACGAGAAAGGCAAACGGCAGCGCCAGAAGCGTTCCCTTGAAGAAACCCCAGGCGACCTGCACTGGGTCGGGGCGAGCAGCAAACAGGCTCGACACGACGGCAACGAGAATGACCGTGCCGGCGGCTTCCGACCATTTCGTCGTCAACCAGAAGGCCGCGACCAGCAGCGTCGCAAGGGCAGCGCGCACCGCGTTGCGCGATGCGCCGGCGTAATCGCGATGCACCACCAGCGCAGGCTGCCTGCTGCCCCTGGCCGGGCGCGTGGCAGGCGCACGCAGGGCATCGAGGCCGCGCAGCACCTGCTTGAGCGCATCGGCGAAATCGGCGGCAATGGTCAGGCGGGTGATCGTGCCGACCCTGTCGTCGCCCTGGTCGGTCGAGGCATCGGGCATTTGCCGGGCCTTGGCCGAGATGGTGTCGAGCCGCGCCACCCAAGGCGTGGTGTCGTCCAGCGCGCCGGGCTTCGCGGCCATTTCACCGACAAGGGCCTGCAACTCCGAACGCACCGGAATGAGCGCCGCATTCTTCGGAGCGGCATGCGAATGCAACGCACGTGCCGCCGACAACGCCGAGAGCAGTTGTCCGATGGTGCGCCGGACCGGATGCGCGCGCGGCGCGAAGCTCGGCGCCTCGAGCCTGGCATAGGCGCGCATCTCGCCGAGCGTCTGGGTATCCGTGACCAGCTTTCGGTGCAGCGCGGACAGCGTTGCCGGGTCGCCGCCGGAGAACGCACCGCCGGCATAGGTGGCAAGATCGAGGATGCAGCGTTTCAGGCGCGAGACGATGGCGTCGCTGGCCAGTTTTGGCAGGATCAGCCGGCTGGTCAGGCCGGCGCAGACGATGCCGAGCACGATCTCGGCACAGCGCGCGACAGCGAGGTCGACGACGAGGTGCGGCTGTCCGAAAGCGGGCAGGCCGATGATCATTGCGGTGTAGCCGGCCAGGGCGGCGCCATAGGCTTCCGGATTGCGCAGCAGCGACGAGACGAAGGTGCAGATGCCGATCCAGACGGCAAGCACAGTCACCAGCACCCAGGGGTTGGTGCCGAAAACGGTGGTGATGCCGATCGCGGCGATGCCGCCGACCAGCGTGCCGAGCAGCCGGTAGAAGCCCTTCGCCAGCACCATGCCGGCAACCGGCTGGGCGACGATGAACACCGTCATCATGGCCCATTGCGGATGGTCGAGCTTCAGCGCATAGGCTGCCAGCAGCGCGATCAAGCCGGCTGAAACGGTGCGCAAGGCAAAGATCCAGTCGGAGCGCGTCGGCTGCGTCAACCCGGCTAAACTCGTCTCGAAATAGCCTTTCAGCCGCGTCCTGGTCACATGCTCGTCTCCGCAACTGGAGCCTTGTTATGGACCGGCTGGCGGCTAGATATCCAGCACTTCCGTCTCGGCGAATTCGGCGCGTTCCTGGATGAAGCGGAAGCGGGCCTCCGGCTTCGTGCCCATCAACGCATCGACGGCGTCCTTGGTCGCCGTCTCGGCGTCGATTACATCGATCCTGAGCAGCGTTCGCTTCCTCGGATCCATGGTGGTTTCCTTGAGCTGGGCGGCCATCATCTCGCCCAGACCCTTGAAGCGGCCCAGTTCCACCTTGCCGCGCCCGGTGAATTCGGTGCGCAGGAGCTCGTCCTTGTGGGCGTCGTCTCGGGCATAGGCGACCTTGCCGCCTTGCCTGATCGAGTAAAGCGGCGGCACGGCGAGATAGAGATGGCCGCCACGCACCAGCGCCGGCATCTCCTGATAGAAGAAGGTGATCAGCAGCGAGGCGATATGGGCGCCGTCGACATCGGCGTCGGTCATGATGATCACGCGGTCGTAGCGCAGATCCTCATCGCGGTACTTCGAACGCGTACCGCAGCCGAGCGCCTGGATCAGGTCTGAAATCTGTTGGTTGGCCGCCAGCTTATCGT
This sequence comes from Mesorhizobium sp. M7A.F.Ca.US.007.01.2.1, assembly GCF_003998165.1. Lineage (NCBI taxonomy): Bacteria > Pseudomonadati > Pseudomonadota > Alphaproteobacteria > Hyphomicrobiales > Phyllobacteriaceae > Mesorhizobium > Mesorhizobium sp. M7A.F.Ca.US.007.01.2.1. The sequence goes on from NZ_RZQP01000331.1 coordinate 4,913, forward strand.
TGCCGGCGCTGGCGACGTTGAGGATTTTGCCGCGCAATGGCAGCACGGCCTGGCTGGCGCGGTCGCGCGCCTGCTTGGCCGAGCCGCCGGCCGAGTCGCCTTCGACGATGAACAGTTCTGCACCGGCCGCGGCATTCTGCGTGCAGTCGGCGAGCTTGCCCGGCAGCCGCAGCTTGCGCACCGCGCTTTTGCGCGACACCTCTTTTTCCTGGCGCCGGCGCACCCGCTCGTCGGCGCGTGCGATCACCCATTCGAGCAGCTTCGAGGCTTCCTGCGGATTGTCGGCCAGCCAATGGTCGAACGGATCGCGGATCGCGGTCTCGACAATTCGAATTGCCTCGATCGTCGCCAGCCTGTCCTTGGTCTGGCCGACGA
>NZ_RZQP01000332.1:0-5273 GCF_003998165.1 Mesorhizobium sp. M7A.F.Ca.US.007.01.2.1
GTCTTCACCACATCCGGCCCGGTGACGAACATGTAGGAGGTGTCGCGCACCATGAAGATGAAATCGGTCATGGCAGGCGAATAGACGTCGCCGCCGGCGCATGGACCCATGATGACGGAAATCTGCGGGATGACGCCTGAGGCCAGCACGTTGCGTTGAAAGATCTCGGCGTAGCCGCCGAGTGCCGCGACGCCTTCCTGGATGCGCGCGCCGCCGGCATCGTAGAGGCCGATGATCGGCGCCCGGTTGCGCAGCGCCATCTCCTGTACCTTGATGACCTTCTCGGCATGCGCTTCCGACAGCGAGCCGCCGAACACGGTGAAATCCTTGGCGAAGAGATAGACCGGGCGGCCGTTGACCGTGCCCCAGCCGGTGACGACGCCGTCGCCGGCGATCTTGGTCTTCTCCATGCCGAAGTCGGTCGAGCGGTGTTCGACATACATGTCGAACTCCTCGAACGAGCCCTCGTCGAGAAACACCTCGATGCGTTCGCGCGCGGTGAGCTTGCCCTTCTTGTGCTGGGCGTCGATGCGCGCTTGGCCGCCGCCCATGCGGGCGATCTCGCGGCGGCGCTCGAGTTCCTTCAGCACGTCCTTCATCGATTACCTCCCAAGCCAGCGGCATTTCGTGGTAATCGTGCCGGCAAGCGAGCGCAAGCGCCGCTTGCTCCGTCGATTTTGCTGCGCTGCAACATGAGCCCCCTTGCATTTGGTGGCGAACTGGGCCATATGCGGCGGCATAGGCGCTTGGGCCGGGACTTATCCGGCCTTCTCGACGAATGAGACTGGTTGCGTCTGTTTTCCCTCTTTCCGGTATATCGGCCCTTTTTCCGGTAAATCACAAAGCGGCGAAAAAGCCCCGTGGCATGATGCCTGCGGGCACGACAGCGCAGCCGAGTGGACGAACCCGTCCGCCCGCCTTGTCGTTTCATGAAAATTTGTTCGACGGCAGGTTGCGCCCTGCCGCCATCGATGTTTGCGGCCAGAAGCCGCGTGAAAGAAGATTATTTTGACCAACGAAAACACTTTGCCCGGTAGCAACACTGCGGAACTCACCGGTTTCGCGGCACTGGGTATTACGGGCGCGCTGCTCAAGGCCACCCACAACGCCGGCTTCACCGAGCCGAAGCCTATCCAGGCGCAGGCGATCCCGCCGCAGATGGAAGGCCGTGACATTTTCGGCATCGCCCAGACCGGCTCCGGCAAGACCGCGGCCTTCGCTCTGCCGATCCTGTCGAAGATCATCGCACTCGGCACCAAGCGCCGGCCGAAGACGGCGCGTGCGCTTATCCTGGCGCCGACGCGCGAACTCGCCGTGCAGATCGAGGACACGATCAAGATCCTCGCCAAGGGCGCGCATGTCTCGACCGCGCTCGTGCTTGGCGGCGTCTCGCGCTTCAGCCAGGTGAAGAAGGTTGCGCCCGGCGTCGATATCCTGATCGCAACGCCCGGCCGGTTGACCGACCTGGTGCGTGAGGGCGACCTCATGCTTGCCGACACCAAATGGCTGGTGCTCGACGAGGGCGACCGCATGCTCGACATGGGCTTCATCAACGACGTCAAGCGCATCGCCAAGGCGACCGCGCCCGATCGTCAGACGGTGCTGTTCTCGGCGACCATGCCCAATGAAATCGCCGAACTGGCCAAGGGCCTGCTGAAGAACCCGATCCGCGTCGAAGTCGCGCCGCAAAGCACGGCAGCGGCCGAGATCGTGCAAGGCGTCGTCTTTGCCCGCACCAAGCAGAAGCGCCAGGTGCTGTCGACGATGCTCGCCGATGAGACGATGAAGTCCGTCATCATCTTCTCGCGCACCAAGCATGGCGCCGACAGGGTGACCAAGGACCTCGAGCGCGATGGCTTCAAGGCCGCCGTCATTCACGGCAACAAGTCGCAGAACGCCCGCCAGAAAGCGCTGAACGATTTCCGCGACGGCTCGGTGCGCATTCTGGTGGCGACCGACATCGCGGCGCGCGGCATCGACGTACCCGGCATCAGCCATGTCGTGAATTTCGATCTGCCTGATGAAGCCGAGAGCTACGTCCACCGCATCGGCCGTACCGGCCGCAACGGCATGGACGGCATCGCGATCACGCTTTGCGATCCTTCCGAGAACAGCAAGCTGCGCCAGGTCGAGCGCATCATCCGCACCAAGCTGCCGATCGTTGCCGACCATCTCGGCAGCCCCGATCCGCTGCGCAATCCGGCTGAAAAGAACGAGCGTTTCGAGCCGGCCAATGACCGCAACGACCGCAATGGCCGTCGCGACGGCAGGCGGCCCGGTGGCGAGAACAAGGGCAACGGCTTTGGCAAGAAGCGCTTCGGCGACAAGCCGGCCTTCGCCGGCGAGCGCAAGCCGGACGGCGCCAAGCCGGCCTTCAAGGGCAACAACAAGCGCCGCTTCGGCGGTAAGCGTCCGGCTGCGCGGGCCGCGTAAGCCAGACCGCGCTGCAGTCAGTCAAGCTTCGGCTGGCTGATTGCCGAGACGAAACAAGAAAAGGGCGGCCGAAGCGATGCTTCGGTCGCCCTTTTTCGTCGCCTACTTCACCACCGCTTCGATCCAGACGGCGATCCTTTGCGCCAGAAACGCCGTGGTCGATGGCGACAGCGCGTCGCCGGCAATGACGTGATTGTCCGGGTCGCCAGTGTCGTCGACCGGAACCAGTTCATGCGGCGCGCCCCAGCGCCCGGCAATCTCGCGGCTGCGGTCGGCCCGCACCACTTTGTCCGAATCAGAAAAGATGAACAAAGCAGGGACGGTCGCCTTCTCCACCGGCGCGCCATAGGCAAGCTCGGTCAGCGCCTGCATCGGCAAGGTTGCTTCGATCGGATAGCGGGTGGTCCAGAATTTTTCATTCAGCGCGTTGCGCGGCACGAAGCTATGTTCCTTGCCGGCGACCAGCCTGGCGATTTGTTTGCCCCACGGCATGGTCAGGATCCCGGCGCCCGAAGCCTTGACGCCGAAGTTCGGGGAGATGAACGCAATCGCCGCCACCCCGTCCGACGCACCGGGCTGCGTTGCCGCCCAGACCGCCAGCGAGCCGCCGGTCGAAGTCGAGATGACGATCACCTTGTCGCCGATCGCCCGGCCGATGGCGAGCGCCTCCTCATAGTCGTTGATCCAGGCATTGATGCTGCCTTGCGTCATCGCCGCGCCATCCTGCCCATGACCGGTAAGCCGTGTGTAGAAGAGATTGGCGTCAAGCTGTTCCGCCACTTCGTCAGGCAGCGGGCGGACCTCGCCCTTCGATGCGGAAAAGCCGTGGATGTAGACGATCGATAGCGGGGTCCTGGCATGCACCAACGGATCGGCCCAGACGATCTCCTTCTCCAGCCCGTCTCGGATTCCGGGGATGGCGGCTTCCGCCTTTGCCACATAGGCCTGCGGATCGTCGCCGATGAGCGAGGGATCGAAACGGATCGTGGTGTCGACGCGAACGCGCGGGCCGAACACGAAGGCCAGTGCGAGAACGGCAATAAGGCCCAGCACAGCAAGCACGATCCGTCGCCCCATCGCAGACTCCACGCAGCACTTGTCTCAACCATGGCGACGGCGGCCCGAAAACGGGGAGCCCGCCAATTTCTCAGGCGTCCTATTCGATCGGCGGCTTGCGGTCGTAATGCAGAGGCCGCGCCTTCCAACTGGTCATCAGGCTGATAAACCCTCTGCACAGCGGCCTCGGCAGCAGGGCGAGCAGTTTCAGCGGCCAGCTTGTCCGGCGCGGGAAATGGACTTCGAAACCGCCCGACTTGATGCCTCGCGCCATGCGGCGCGATGCCCGGCTGACCGGCATCAGTCCCGGCATCGGCAGCATGTTCTTCTCGGTCAGCGGGGTGTCGATGAAGCCTGGGTTGAACACCTGGATACGCACGTTCATCTTGTCGAAATCATACTTCAGCGACTCGGCCAGGATGTTGATGGCCGCCTTGGTGCCGCCATAGGCGGCCGTTGTCGGCCAGCCGAAATAGGACGTCACGGAGCCGACCAGCACGACATGGCCGCGCGCCCGCACACGCATGCGTTCGACCGCAGGCACGAGGCCGTTGATGATGCCGAAATAATTGACCTCGAAGGACCGGCGAAAGTCGTTGACGACAAGATTCTCCCCCGGCGTCGAAATGTAATTCCCAGCATTGAAGATGGCGAGCACGATGGGACCGAGCTCCTTCTCGATCGCAGCGACGGTCCTTGCCATGCGCGGCTCGTCGGTGACGTCGCAGGGAAAGGCCGTGACGCTGCCCGGCATCTGCGCGGTCTCGACGACAAGCGTGTCGATCGGATCGTCGTCGAGCGCCGTCACCGCGACGGCATAGCCCTGGGAAGCAAGATCCCTGGCCAGGGCACGGCCGATGCCGCTCGATCCGCCCGTGATCCAGGCGACGCCGTGCTTCGGGTTGGCCCGGTAGAGTGTCATGCTGCGCCCTGTCGACTTGTTGGTGCTTTGCTCTAGCGATGAAGAAATCGAATGAAAAGCTGCTTTTCAACGTCAGCCGGAAAATGAGCTGTGGCGCAAGAGGTCGGTTTCGGGAAGCGTTGACGCAACTACAGTACCGCAAATGCGACTGGACCAGACAAATTCTTGCCTTGAAACTGCAGCTTCGGGTTTCTAGGGTTTCGGCGCACCTACACAAGGAATCCTGAATGCCCCGTTCTGTGATCGACGCGATCGGCAACACGCCTTTGATCCGCCTCAACAAAGCTTCGGAACAAACCGGTTGCGAGATCCTGGGCAAGGCCGAATTCATGAATCCGGGCCAGTCGGTCAAGGATCGCGCCGGCCTGTTCATCATCCGCGACGCCGAGCAGCGTGGGCTGCTGAGGCCCGGCGGCGTCGTCGTCGAGGGAACGGCGGGCAACACCGGCATCGGGCTGACGCTGGTCGCCAAGGCGCTCGGCTATCGCACCGTCATCGTCATTCCCGACACACAGAGCCAGGAGAAGAAGGACACGATCAAGCTGCTCGGCGCCGAACTGATCGAAGTGCCTGCCGTGCCCTACAAGAACCCCAACAATTACGTGAAACTGTCGGGGCGGCTGGCCGAGCAACTGGCGCGGACCGAGCCGAACGGCGCCATCTGGGCCAACCAGTTCGACAATGTTGCCAACCGTGACGGCCATATCCGCACCACAGCAGAGGAAATCTGGAGCCAGACCGGCGGCAAGGTCGATGGCTTTGTCTCGGCGGTCGGTTCCGGCGGCACGCTGGCCGGCGTCGCCTTTGGGCTGAAGGCGAAAAGCAAGGATGTGAAGATCGCGCTGGCCGACCCTCTGGGGGC
>NZ_RZQP01000333.1:0-5268 GCF_003998165.1 Mesorhizobium sp. M7A.F.Ca.US.007.01.2.1
GCTATAGGGATTCCGGAGAACGTGAAAAATCGCTGGCAAACTATCTGAAGCGCGCCGAGCTGGGCTTCTGGGACGAGGAAATCTATGTCAGCCTGCTCGAAGCGGGCAATCTCATGGCAGCGCTGGGACGGCCATTCGACGAGGTCGTTGCAATCTTTGAGCGTGCGACGCAGGCCGTTCCCGCCCGCGCTGAAGCTCTTCACGCCGCGAGCCTCTATTGCCGCACCCAGGGCCGGAACGCGGAGGGAGCGGAATTTGCGCGTCGAGGGCTCGACCTTGCACAACCCCCCGGACTTTTCATACAGCCTTGGGTCTACGATTACGGATTGCTCGACGAGTTTGCCGTCAATGCCTACTGGACAGGCGCTTACCGGGATTCACTCGACGCCTGTCTGAAATTGCTCGCCAGCGAAAAATTGCCGGCGGAAATGGCGAAGCGCGTGGTGGCCAACGCGCGTTTCGCCACTGACAAGCTTCCGGTGCATGAACCGTCGAATCTCGGGGCGTTCGGGACAGAGAGCTTGATCGATCAGCACAAGCTTATCCGGCAGCGTTCGCTGCGGTCGCGCCTGAAGGGTTCACCGCGCATCCTGATTGCAATCCTGGCAAAGCAGAAGGAACCGGCACTGCCGCTTTACCTCGAGTGCATCGAGGCGCTCGGCTACCCGAAGGCATCGATCGTCCTATACATCAGGACAAACAACAATACCGACAGGACCGAGCATATACTGCGCGAATGGGTAGAGCGCGTGGGTCACCTCTATGCGGCGGTCGAAATCGACGCCTCGGACGTCGTCGATCGTGTTGAGCAGTTTGGCGAGCACGAATGGAATGAGACGCGCTTCAGGGTGCTTGGCCGAATCCGCAACATAAGTCTGCGGAAAACGCTCGAGCACGGCTGCGATTTCTATTTCGTGGCCGACGTCGACAATTTCGTGCGATCGGCCACGCTGCGAGAACTTGTCTCGCTTGATTTGCCAATCGTCGCTCCTCTGCTTCGCTCTATCTCGCCGGGCCAATATTATTCGAACTTTCATGCCGAGATCGATGCCAACGGGTATTATCTGCAGTGCGATCAGTATGGTTGGGTGCTCAACCGCCACGTGCGCGGCGCCATCGAGGTGCCGCTCGTGCATTGCACATATCTTGTCCGGGCTGACGTGCTGACCGAACTGACATACGAGGACGGCACATCGCGGTACGAGTACGTTGTCTTTGCTGCCAGCGCCAGGAAGGCCGGAATCGTCCAGTATATGGATAACCGACAAGTCTATGGCTACATCACCTTTGGCGATGGCCAATACCATGTGAGTGATGGCATCGAACGGGCTCGAGCGCTGTTGCATGGTGCGGGCGATACCTCCACATTCACTGCCGCCACGCCCTCTGTCTCCGGGACGATGCCAGCCCGGCCTGTCGAGCCGACGGGTTCCCCGAAAATTCACCTGATAAACCTAGACCGCAGCATCGAGCGCTGGAGCAGGTACCAAAGTAACAACTGGCATTTATTGCACAATACCGTTCGCGTATCAGCCGTTGACGGCACTTCTCTCGACAGGGAGGCGCTCATCAAGGAAGGTCTGATTACCAGTGATTGTCCGTATCCCCCGGGCACGTTAGGGTGCGCTCTATCCCATATCAGCTTGTGGAAGCTGTCGGTTTCAGAAAACAAGACAATAACTATTTTCGAAGACGATATTCGGTCATCGTTTCGTTTCACGGAGGAATCCACCAGTATTATATCTCAAGCACGGGCAGATTGGGATATCATACAGTGGGGCTATATATTTGACCCATCCTTTCTCTGGCTTGACCTTGGTTTCTCAAAAGCCAAAATGGAATTCTACGATCGTCAATATACTAATAGAACTGCCTTGTTCCAGTCCGAGAACTTCTCCAGATTCCTTATCAAGGTAGAGCATTCGTTTGGGCTTCAGGCATACACAATCACACCAAGGGGTGCGCGGATACTTCTGGAAAAGTGTCTGCCGCTCCGCAGCAGACTTATCCCGTTTCCTGGAACTGGCGTCGTCCTTGACGACACGGGCATTGACTGCGCGATGTGTGCGGCATACGGCTCGATGCAAGCTTTTCTTTGCATGCCGCCACTCGTTATTCTAGACGATGAGCAACCTTCAGATCGAGTGGCGACGGATCAGGGGTGAGCCTTGAAGGACTCTACCTCGATCGCTGGCGAACGGTCGTTCTACTCATGGCCTCACGGGTAAGGAAGAATTCCTAACACCTGAATGATTACAGCAAATTTTCGCTTTTCTAGATCAGAAAGAGTTGCAACCTTGTCGCGCCTCTTCGTAAAAAGGGCATCAAACTCGACTGCATCGCCATCGAAGTGCGGTACTTGATTAAGCTGGCGTAGGGCGAAACCGAAATCGCCCAGAATGTCGACTATGTCACCAATCAGCTTTTGTCCTCGATATATCGGAACAACATGCGTTTCCAGCTCGATAGCCAAACAGGATTCCAGAAGGTGGCCGAAACCAAGCAGAACTTCGTATTCAAGACCTTGGACGTCTATTTTTATAACATCCGGTGACGGAACCGCGCTTGCGCGGAACAATTCGTCATATCGAACACATTCGACCTCTTGCATGCTGACAACGTTGAAGACACGGGCTACTGAGTAGTTCTGCAGGATCTCAAAGTTTGGCTCTCGCAAAGACGAGCAGTATGATCCGGCAGTAATATACAGCTTTTGGGGGCCAGAAGTGTTTGCCAGCGCCTTTTCCACCACTTGCGCGCCCGGAATTCGATCGAGGGTTTGTCGTATCACCGTCGCTTCCGACGACAAGGGTTCGAACACGACGGGCGTAATATGATCGGCTCGCAGCATCCACTTGAGCTGTAGCCCTCCTTGGCCGCCAACATCGACGAGGGTGATCCGCTCCTCTGCCGGCGTGCGAGACAACTCGGGGTATGCATCAAACGTTTCAACCAGAACGCTCAAGAGTGCAAACTGTTCGAGTCCAGTGCCGGCGTAGACGGGACGACCATTGTCGGAGCAGCCTATTGAGAGAGACCCGTGGCAACTCAAAAAGCTCACATCGATCTCGATCGTGTCATCTGGATGAGCGTTGATCGAAATGGTGTGACTGATACCCCTGTTTATTATGGTGCCGTCGAGTGCAATTTCGGCAACATCCAAAGAACCATAGTGATGGATATAGAAGTTTGTGGTGGTCGTGGGGAAGAATCTGAGGACGCACCTCATCCGAACCATTCGAAACAGAAAAGCTGAATCGTGAAGTCGTAGAAGATGCCAGTCACGGCGGTCACTGTCGCGAACGACCAAAGCTCCGCCAACGATATGAGTCGACATTTCGTGGACGACCTGCCAGCTTGATAAAGCATCGCCAACATACGTTTTGGTAAAGATCGCCTCGCCCACCCTCGAGTCCCCTAGCCGCTTCCGAGTAGTTCAACTCTCAAGGGGTCTACGCTTAGACCTCGGCCGATGGCAGAACAAGCTGGACTTCCTATTTTTCTCCTTGCAGGGCAACATGGTCGAGTTTCGAAGTTGCTGCGACGAGATCTCCTAAATTTGCTTGCAGGTTCAGTGGCCGGCAGCCTCACACCAGTGGCGTTGACACCCTCGGGCGGTTGGAGCACAGGCTACGGGGTCATGTCTTCCCCACCTTCCTCAGCTAGCTCGCAACCAAACCTCCTAACCGCCCCCATCGAGCTTGCCGGCGACTGGGGCCACATGCTTGAGGGAGCCGCTGATCAGGTCGTCGAACGCATGCGGCATGCATGCCTCGACGGCGTCCGCCTGCTGTCCGACCGCCAGCCGACGCGCCTGCGTGTCGACGAGCACACTTCCGGCACGCCGGCAATCTGGCTGCATCCGGACGGCAGCAGTATGGCCTGGATCATCGTCGATATCGGCGAGCGTGACTGGTCGAAGCTCGCCTACCAGTTCGGGCACGAACTCGGCCATGTGCTCTGCAACAGCTGGCAACCGGACGCCAGGCCGGCGCCGCCTTGCCAATGGATCGAGGAGACCATGGTGGAGGCCCACTCGCTGCGTGGGCTCGCACGTCTGGCGAAAAGCTGGAAGGAGGCGCCGCCCTTCGCCGGCGACAATGCCTTCGGCGATGCCATCGCCCGGTACCGCCAGGACATCATCGATCGTTATGCAGCGCTCGCTGAAAGCCAGGGGCTCACGCGCGACGCCGCTGCGTGGTTCGCCGACCACCGCGGCGAGATCGAAATGCCCGCTCTTAATCCGTTCGCCCAGGCAATGTCGCTGACCATCCTCGCCGAATACGGCCGCGCGCCGGACTGCGTAGAGGCTTTGGGGGCACTCAACCGCTGGCCTGGCCGCACCAGCATGCCGATCGCCGAGTACCTCGGACACTGGGAGGCGAGTTGTGTCGAATTGCGCGCTTCGCCCAGATTGCCGATCCGCCTGCGTGATCTGCTGCACGTTTAACAGCGGGCCAAGTGAAGAGCGCTTAGGCCGGTAGGCGACGGACCGGCTTAGCCTGCGCTCGATGACCGTGTCCGGTCAAAGACATGTCGGTCGTTTCCTTGCTCGCGGGCTCACACGCACATTGGCGTTATGATATGGCATCTCGGCTCGCGGCGCTTTTCGGCGCCGAGTCCGCCATCGTGAGCTCTGGCAGGACTGGTCAGGCCGCGCGACATGCAACATGGGCCGGAATCGCGACCTGAGCGCGATACCCATCAACTTGTCGAACTCGAATTCATGGCTCGATTCAATCGTGTGCGTGGAATTCGGTTCAAAGCGGTAGTCGACAGATTGAACCGGAAGAGTCTGGCGGCGTTATCGGGTCTGGAATGGCAATCCTTTGGAGGACAAAATGGCCAGTACTGGAACAACCCGTGGACGCAATGAGGACCGCGCGAAGGTTGCTGGCGGGCAGGATAATGAAGTGAAATACGAGGCGGGCAAGACCGGCGCGAGGAAGGCTGACGTGAAATCGTGGGCAACAGCCACAAGTCGGTCATCCTCGCGCCCGCCTCGGACCAGGAATTCGCAGCCCAGCACATGCCGAAGGACGGCGTCTGGATTGTGGAAGTCGACGCCGACGCCGGTCTGGATAAGCCGTATCGCGACGGGCGGATATCGACGCGCACGCCAGTCCCGGCGTGCTTCCAACCCTGCCGGCCTTTTATACAGGGAAATACGAGCGCATGTTCGCCCTCCTCGTCGAAGACGGCGAGTTCGAGTTCGCGACCAAACGGAGCGCTCATGATCGGCTTCCACATCTCCCCATGATCTGGGGA
>NZ_RZQP01000334.1:0-5227 GCF_003998165.1 Mesorhizobium sp. M7A.F.Ca.US.007.01.2.1
GCTGCCGACATGTGATGCGCCTCGAGCGTTGACGTCTTTGGCAGCGGCGTCTTTACTTGAGGCTCAAAGGAAGCGGCCGATGAGCAATCCTCTAAAATCAACCCTGGCGCTCGCTGCCGCTTTGTTTGTGTCCGCTGCCGCCGATGCCTCGGCCGAGACTGCGCACATATTCTGGAAGGATCTGCGTCCGGCTACGCAATCCGCCGCCGAAAACGTCGGGCTGCCGATGATCGCGGCAAAATTGCCCGACCATGGCGAAACGCTGTCCGTCAATCTTCAGGACAAAAGCATTCAGCTAGCCGGCTACGCATTGCCGGTCGATCGCGACGGTGATCTTGTCTACCAGTTCCTGTTGGTACCCTGGACGGGTGCCTGCAGTCACATGCCGACGCCGCCGCCCAACCAGATTGTCCTGGTTACGCCGGCCCGTCCCTACAAGATGTCCGAGGCCTATCAGCCTGTAGCGGTCACCGGCGCGCTGAAGCCGGACATGGAGAAGAGCCAGCTGTTCATCCTCGACGGCGTCAGCATCATCCAGTCTGGCTACAGCGTGCGCAAGGCAGATGTGGTGAGCGTCGAGACCGTGCCGGATACGATCACTCTGCCGGTGAACTCACCCTGGAGTTTCCTCAACAAAAAGAAGAACTAAGCGGGATGACTTTATGTGACGTTCAGCTCAGGCAGCGTTGGCACCCGATTCCTTGTCCAGAACCATGTAGTCGAGCGGGATTTCGGTCGTGTACTTGATCTGCTCCATGGCGAAGGACGACGACACGTCACGAATTTCGATCTTGGCAATCAGCCGCTTGTAGAAGGCGTCATAGGCGGCGATGTCGGGCACCACGACGCGCAGGAGATAATCGACGTCGCCGCTCATGCGGTAGAACTCGACCACCTCGGGAAACTCCTGGATGACTTCCGAGAAACGCCGCAGCCATTCATGGCTATGCGAATTGGTGCGGATCGACACGAAGACGGTGACGCGCACATTGACCTTTTCATGGTCGAGAATGGCAACGCGCCGCTTGATGACGCCCTCTTCCTCGAGCTTCTGGATGCGTCTCCAGCAAGGCGTCGTCGACAGCCCGACTTTCTTGGCGACATCGGCGACCGCGAGTGTCGCGTCCTCCTGCAAGAGGCGGAGAATTTTTCTATCGAGGCGATCCATATCGTGCTCCCAAAGGAATAGAATGCCTATACTCTGCCTTATCCAGGCCTTTCACAAGAAAGAAATTCTGCTGATCGGGCAAAAAGCGAGTGATTTCTTGCTGAAAGGTCAGCCGAGGCGATAGCGGATTTCCGAACGCAGAAAAGGCAGCAAATCCATTTCAAACCACGGATTCTTCTTCAGCCAGCCCGTGTTGCGCCACGAGGGATGCGGCAGCGGCAGCACTTTCGGACCGACGGAATTCTCCCAGATGGAGCGCCAGCCCATGACCGTTTCCGTCAGTGAGGGCCGGCGCGCCGCACCCATGTGCCAGGACTGCGCGTAGATACCGATCGTCAGCACCAGATCGATCCGTGGCATAGAGGCCATCAAAGGTGCGCGCCAGGCCGCCGCGCATTCGCGCCTCGGCGGCAGATCTCCCCCCTTGGCATCCTGGCCGGGAAAGCAGAAACCCATCGGGACGATGGCGAATTTTTCGATGTCGTAGAATTCGTCGCTCGTCACGCCAAGCCAGCTGCGCAGGCGGTCGCCGGAAGCGTCGGTGAACGGCATGCCCGACAGATGCACCTTGGTGCCGGGCGCCTGGCTGGCGATCAGGATCCGGGCGTTGGATGATGGGCGCAGCACTGGTCGCGGCTCATGCGGCAACGGCTTGCCGGCCGGATTTTCCACGCAGATGCGGCAGGCGCGGACCCTGGCGACGAGGTTTTCGAGTTCGGCAGTCATTCTCAGGCTGATGCGCTCGGCCGGCTGGAAACGGCTTGATGCCAGCGCAACACATTCGCGCACTCATCCGGTACCTTGATGCGTGCCGGCTTCATGAAGTCGACAGCGATCAGGCCGGTGATGTCGGCGATCGAATAGCTGTCACCGGCGATGAACTCCCGGCTGCCCAGTTCGCCGTCCAGCAGCCTGAGGAACGCCACGGCCTTCGGCTTGTTGGCCTCACCCCAATCAGGGACCTGCGGGATTTCCCATTCCTTCATGGCAGGATGGATGTGCCGGAAGGCCTGCGTGACGCAGCTGAGTAAATTGAATTCCATCCGCCTCTGCCACATCTCGACCTGCGCCTTGCCGAGTGCGCCACGCCCGAACAAAGCGGGCTCCGGATGCAGTTCCTCGAAATAGCGGCAGATGGCGACGGATTCGGTGATGACGGTGCCGTCGTCGAGTTCCAGCACCGGCAGACGCTGCAAGGGGTTGCGCGAGCTGACCGCCTGTTGCCTGTGTTCCAACGCGCCCATATCGATGGGCACCTGCGCAACCTCGATGCCTTTCTCGGCCAGGAAAACGCGGACCCGCCTTGGATTGGGCGCCCGGCCACCGTCGAAGAGCTTCATTCCATCCTCCTGTTCGTCCTCGGTTCCAGTTCCAGGATGCGCATCACCAGAAGCGAAAAATCTCGCGCACGGCATCGCCGATCGACGCCAGTGTGCCGTGCTTCTTCTCGACGACTTCGCCGTGATGGCTGTCTCGCCAATTCTGCGGCTGATCGAACGTTCCCGCCCAGATGCCGGCCTTTGCCGCGCGGGCGATGGCTTCCTCGCTCTCGAAGTCGCCATAGGCAACCGCCCAGCCCGCCTCGACCTGCGCGCGGTTGAGATCCTTGCCGCCGGCGGTGCAGTCGCCGAGCAGCCGGCCATAACGATCACGCTGCCAGCCGGTACAAGAGACGGGCTTGCCGGCGATCAGGCGAACGAGCGACTGACGCGCAAGCGTGCCGCAGGAATAATCCGCGCCGTTCTTGCGACAGGTCTGCGTATATTCCGGAGCATCGATGCCGCGCATGCGGATACGCTCGGTGCCAAGCGTGATCGAATCGCCGTCGTTGATGATTGCCACGCCTTGCGTCTTGCGTGTCTCCACCCGGTCGAGGCGGGCCGCCAGCAGGATCAGCAGTCCGAGGATGATGACGGCAAGCCCGTAATCCACCAGCCGGCGCCACAGGCTTCTGGGGCGCGCAACGTATCGCCGGCGCGGCCTCGGCGACCATGAACGGCTCATATGGCAAACGGTTGGTTAATCATTCGAACGTAGCTTAACACTTGGAAACCGCTGCTCGCATAAATTGAAGTTTTGATGCCCTTGCAACGCTCGAACACAGCGGACAAGTTCATTGTGGACCGCAGGAAACGCCATCGCAACAGCGATGTCGCGCGCGCGGTGCGCAAGACGCGTGACCGTCTTTCGCAGCAGGCCGGCAATCCCGATTTCGATCGCGAACTGCTGAAGCTGCATGCCCGAGCGATGACAAGCGGCGCCATCGCCATCCCGCTTCTCGTGCTGGCGATTGCCGCGGGTGGCCGGCTGGCCGGAATCGGCAATGAGATCGGGCTTTGGGCGCTGTTCACGCTAACCTGCTACACTATCGTTGCCTTCATGGCGCGGCGCATCGAGCGCACTGAAGCTTCCGAGCTCAACCCTTTGCAAGCACGGCGGGAATTCCTGATCGGCCATTTCCTGTGCGGTCTCGGCTGGGCTTGGTTCGTGTGGCTTGGCTGCAGCGTCTGCGAGGTCGATCCGTTCCACATCGTCAAGGCCGTGGTGCTGTTGTTCGCCATGGCGGCGACCGCGGTGATGACCTCGTCTCTGCGGGGCGCGCTGCTGGCGACCTTTGCCGTTCCCGTGGCGCTCTACGCCTATGCCGGCGCCAAGCTATGGATGCCGGTCGAGGCGATCATGGCCGCGCTGCTGGTCGTGTCGCTGCCGTTTTTCGCCTATGTGGCCCGTCATCTGAACCACTCGTCCTTGATGATGCTGTCGTTCCGCTCCGAAAAGGATGCGCTGATCGCCGAACTGGAGACGGCGAAATCGATGTCGGACGAAGCGCGGCGGCGGGCCGAGGACGCCAATCTGGCGAAATCGCGGTTCCTCGCCTCGATGAGCCACGAATTGCGCACGCCGCTCAACGCCATTCTCGGTTTTTCCGAGGTGATGTCGAACGAGGTGCTGGGACCGATGAGCAATCCCACCTATCGTGACTACGCTCATGACGTGCACGAATCCGGCCAGCATCTGCTCGACCTGATCAACGAGATTCTCGACCTGTCACGCATCGAGGCCGGCCGCTACCAGCTCAATGAAGAACCGGTGATGCTGCTTGGTATCGTCGAGGACTGCTGTCACATGATGGAGTTGAGGGCGCGCAACAAGGATATCCGTGTCGTCCAGGATTTCGAGCACGAGCTGCCTCGGCTGTTCGCCGATGAACGGGCTGTGCGGCAGATCACGCTCAACCTTCTGTCGAACGCGATAAAATTCACCGCCACCGGCGGCGAAATCCGTGTCCGTGTCGGTTGGACGGCGGGCGGCGGACAATACATTTCGATCAAGGACAATGGCCCGGGCATACCGGAAGACGAGATCCCGATCGTGCTTTCCGCCTTCGGCCAGGGCTCCATTGCCATCAAGAGTGCCGAGCAAGGCACCGGGCTTGGCCTGCCGATCGTGCAAGGGCTGCTCGCAATGCATGGCGGCGAGTTCGAACTTCATTCCAAGCTGCGCGAAGGCACCGAGGCGATCGCCATCTTCCCGCTGAGCCGGGTGATGGAGGAATTGCCAGCACTGCCGACCGCGGCGGTGGCGGCTCGACGGCGGTAATACCTCAAGACCCTAACCGCGTACCGCCGCAGCCATGCCCGAACTGGTCAGCGCGGCGGCCTTGACCAGACCCGCGGCAAGGGCGGCCCCTGCCCCTTCGCCATGGCTGATGCCCAGATCAAGCAACGGGCGCAGCCCGAGCCGTTGGGCGGCGCGTGCATGCGCGGGTTCCGGCGAAAGGCTGGCCAGCAGGCAATGGTCGAGCGCGGCGGGATTGACGCCATGCAGTACCGCTGCGGCTGTCGTCGCCGCCAATCCGTCGAGCAGCACCGGGATCTTCTGCATCCGCGCGGCCAGGATGGCACCGGCGATCGCCGCGAATTCCCGGCCGCCGACCCGGCGCAGCGCCTCGAGCGGGTCGCCTAGATGGCCGCCATGAAAAGCCAGCGCCGCATCGACCACGTCCGCCTTGCGTGCCTGCATCGCCGTATCGGCGCCTGACCCCGGGCCGGCCCAATC
>NZ_RZQP01000335.1:0-5138 GCF_003998165.1 Mesorhizobium sp. M7A.F.Ca.US.007.01.2.1
AATCTGCGTGATGATGCGGTCGCCGAGCGCGGAAAGTTGCTTGTCATCACGTCCATGGCTCACCACGACGAACTCATCACCGCCGATGCGTGCAACAAAATCACCGGGACCCGTGTTGACCTTGATGACCTTGGAGGCGTGCACCAGCATGGCGTCACCGGCTGCGTGGCCGAGTGTATCGTTGATCTGCTTGAAGCGGTCGAGGTCCAGATGCAGCAGCGCTGTGCGGGTCCCCGTTACGCTTTTTTCGGCAAGCAACTCATCGAGATAGCGGCGGTTGGGCAGGCCGGTCAGCGGGTCGTGCAGCGCAACATGCTCTACATGCGCCTTTGCGACCTTGAGTTCGGCATTTTTCGATTCCGACAGTTGGCGCTCTCGAATGAGCGTCTCATTGAGCAGCACGTCGCTGGTGACGTCCCACTCGGCGCCGATCATCTTCGGCGTGCCGCCGATGTCCTGGAAGAAGGCTGCGCGCGTGCGCACGTGGCGCGTGGTACCGTCCGCTAGCAGGACTCGGTATTGCGAAGAATACGGTCCCTCCCTCTCGGCGGCCGCGTCGAACTCCTGGCGCGCCCTGTCGAAATCTTCGGGATGAATAGCCATCGCCCAGTCTTCATAACCGCGCGGTTTGCCATCGGCTGGCTTGCCGTAGATCTGGTTGACGCGGTCGTCCCATAGCAGTTCTTTTGTGGCCAGGTCGTGCTCCCACACGCCAATTCCAGAAGCTTCCAGGGCCAACTCAAGGCGGCCAGACAGACGTCTGAGCTCGGCATAGTTTTTCTGTCGTTCGCCGAACAGTCGCCCGGCCACCAGGATCGGCAGCACCACCAGCGCGCCGGCAAAGGCTATGAGCCCCCGCAACATCCACGCATTGTTCGGAATGGCCGGCCAGCCTCCCTTCGGTATAGCCGAAATCAGCCAGGAGCCCGAAGGCAGTTGCACATCGGCCGACACCGGCTTGCCGGCGAGGACATTGTCTCCCCCGAAGAATTTTTTGCCGCCACCGCCAAGCGCGTCGGTCCCCGTCAGGGCGACATCAATATCAATCCCGGGGTCATTCAAGCCGCTCGCCGCGTAAAGCTGATCGACATCGATGACAGCGGAGAGGATGCCCCAGAATCGGCTGCCGCCGCCCGCCGTCGGCACAAAGACGGGAATGCGCCCGACAAAGCCTCGCCCTCCCTGGGCCAGGTCGACGGGGCCTGCCAACACAAGAACGCCGAGGTCTCGCGCGCGAAGCGCCGCCGTCCGTTGCGCCTCGCTCTTGCGGTAATCGAGCCCGATCGCCTTCTGGTTGCCTTCCATCGGGTACATCAGCGAGATGACGAGATCGGGCGCACCGGCGATGTTGCGCAGTTGCGATCTCTGTCGGAACAGGTTGCTTGCCAAGGACGCAAATCTCTGCTGTCCCATGTACGGCTCTGTAACTATGGCCGAGACGAGGCCCTGAACAAGCTGGAGATTACCGTTTACATTGCCTTCGAGCTTGGCCCTTATGATGTTGACCTTGGCCTGGACTTCGGCGCGCGCGAGTTGATCGGACACTTTCGTGTTCTGCAAGTCCGCAAGGACCGCGCAGATCACAAGCACGGCCAACGCAATTGCCGCCGGCAAGTTGGCGGTCGAAAAAACCGCCTTTCTTGCACCATCAAAGTCAAAATCCGTTCTGCCCGACCGGCTCAATTGCGTTTCCTTGACAAAAAGCCCATCGGCCAACGTAGGATGAACTGTTTAAATTTGGACTTCCAATCTGCATAAAAGCTTCTGGTCTGTGCCACCAAGTTTCGAAAGGCTGCGCTTGGGCGCTGCGCGTAGTACCGTTGGGCCTGTGCCGGCCAGTCCTGCTGCGCCGAACAGCAGGGTCGTCCTGCTCGGGCGGAAGACGGGTAGGGAAAGCGAGACGGACAGCCTGGGAGAGGGGAGGGGCGAAATCGACATCAGGAAGATGGATTAGCCTACTACATGCTGTCATCGCTGGTTCGCACCGGGTCATCCGTCCATCTTCTGCTATGATCCCGACGCCGTGACGTTCGTCACGGCTCTTACCCACAGCCCTGACGCATCCTGGCCAGTGAGCTCTAAATTGGCCGCGCTTAACGATCCGGCTCGAACCAACTTGTCGTGCTGCCGCAAGGGTGCGTTACCCTGATCCATTCGCCGATGTCAGGCTCTTCGGCGTACGGGATGGTTACTGGTCCCCACGTCTTCGCAGCTTCAACAACATTTTCGGCCTGAACCTCGGCACGTTCCACAGCTTTGCCGTCGCGTATCAGCTCGACGGTGAAACTCTGCATAGATCGCACTCCTGTCGCGCAATCATATCCCAACCTCTACCCGAAAGGAAAAATCTGTTTTTTCGAAAGGAAATAGCTTCCCAAGGTCCTCGCGGCACAAAGCAGCTATTCGCAACAAAAGGGGCCCAGGTGGCCCAACGATGAAACGCATTTTGCTTTTCTTGTGCGGCGAAAGCATGATGGAGCGGGTGGCTAACAGCCGATAAATTTTGCCAACACATTGATTTCAAATCATAATTTTATGTTCCATAATGTATGTTATGCGACTTCTGGATGTAGCAGTTATATAGAGATGCGACACTTGAGCAATTTAGAGATGCGACAGTCCCCGACTTTCACAGCTCATGCTCTGGCCAACTCGAAGCTGGAAAGGAAGGCTGACGACTTCACACTGCCTGGCGTGAGACCGGGCGTATTGCGGAGCCGGCATGCCTTTGATCACCTTGTCGCAAAAAAGAGCTGCATCGTCTTGAAGCCATCCAGAAGATCCGCGACCGGCGGCTGAGCGTCCAGGCGGCGGAGCTTCTTCATCTCAGCCGCAGTCAGGTTCACCGGCTGTTGCAAGCCTATGACCAGGACGGCGCCGGCGGGCTGGAGTCGAAGGAGCGCGGCCGACCGAGCAATCGGCGCCATGATGAGGAGCCGCCGCCGCCGGCCGCGCCACCATACAGCGTTTCGGTCGCTTCGGTGTTGAATGCTATCCCCTGCTTGGGATGCAGCTCCAGGTCAAGAACTGCGGACTGTGACATTGACCACGGGGACCAGCGGCAACGGTTCGCCGTCTTTGCCGGTGAGTTCCGATTCGAACTTCTGGGTGCGGATGATTTCCTCGACCTGGCTGGTGAAATCGTCATGGCGCGCATCTTCGCCACGTTCTCTATCTTCACCTCGCCCTGATACGCAAAGGGCTTGGCCTCATAGAGCGGGTGCGCGTCGACCCATTCGAAGTACTCGCAACATGCCGTCCACAGCTTCTCTGGATCGATGATGATCGGGCTGCGGCCGTGTGAGCTACGGGCCTTCCAAAATTGGTTTCCTGCGGGTGCGGGCATTTGCGAAAATTTCGACGCTTTTACAAAGTTAACCAGCGGCCGGATTCGTACGGTTTTGTGACTTGCTGGATTGCCGATCACATGGTTTTTTTCCCACATCGTTGTGTGGGAGTGCGGGCGTGGGCGACGATCAGAAGGACGGTGTTCGGGTAGAACACATAGACGGCCAATGGGCGGTGCAGATCATCGAGGATGGCGTGACCACCCAACAGCTTTTCGACAACGAGGAATTTGCGAGGAGTTTCGCAGCCGGTCAAATCATCCGGCTCAACCTTAACCGGTCCGGCCAAAGCCAAAGCGGCCATGAGGTGGATGGCCCGCGAAACCATTCGTAAACCATGCCAACACGTAAATATTTTATGTCGAACCGATCGGGTTGCAGGAGGTTTTGGGCGGGTCTGCAACAAAGAGGCCCAGCCAATCCCTGCACCGCTTACCCATCTCGCCCGCCCTGTTGATCTCCTTCGGGATTGCCTGCGGAATTTGCGTCTGGGCGACATCGGATAAGCCAGTGAGCTTCTTTCAAGCCCAGGCGTCCCCGCAGCTGGAAATGCGCGGGACAGTCGGTAACCTTCAATAGATGGACGATCATCGATGCTACCGGCGGGCCGGTGCTGTCGGGGACGATCCGCTACCGGCTGCGCACGTCGTTCTCGCGCACGGGCAAGACCGCCACCTCTCGAATTGCGGCGCCACGGGGGATCGCGAATAGCGGGCCGGCAGCCGAGGGCGACGAGGTTCTACACGATCAGAACCTACTCGAAGGAATAAGTGAAACCTTCCTTGGAGGCGCCGACGGTGACTTTGGTCATCTTTTCGCCCTCGAGCGACCGGTTAAGCACGCCGCGGCTCAGTTCCGGCAGCAGCGTGTTGGTCAGGATGGCATCGATCATCCGCCCGCCGGATTCGATCTCGGTGCAGCGGGCCTTGACCAGATCCATGACACCGTCGCCGATCACCAGTTCCGCATCGTTGGTTGCCCGCAACCGGCGAGCGATCTTGGCGAACTGGTGGCCAGTGATCGCCTCGATCATCGAATCAGAGAGCGGATAGTAAGGAATGGTCACCACCCGGCCAAGGAAGGCAGCCGGGAAGACCTTCAGCAATGGGCTGCGCAAGGCGGTATCCAGATCGTCGAGCCCGGTCCGCAGCGTGCCATTCCTTGTGCGGTCCATGATGACTTCGGAGCCGACATTCGAGGTGAGCAGGATCAGGGTGTTCTTGAAATCGATCCGGCGGCCCTCGCTGTCGTCCATCGTTCCCTTGTCGAAGACCTGGAAGAAGATTTCGTGGACGTCGGGATGCGCCTTCTCGACCTCGTCGAGCAGGATCACCGAATAGGGTTTTCTGCGCACCGCTTCGGTCAGGATGCCGCCCTTGCCGTAGCCGACATAGCCGGGCGGTGCGCCCTTCAGTGTCGAGACGGTGTGCGCCTCCTGGAACTCGGACATGTTGATGGAGATCAGGTTCTGCTCGCCACCGTAAAGCGTTTCGGCCAGCGCCAATGCCGTTTCGGTCTTGCCGACGCCCGAGGGGCCGCAAAGCAGGAAGACCCCGACCGGCTTTTCAGGCGCGCCAAGCCCGGCGCGGCTGGTCTGCACGCGTTTGGCGATCATCTCCATGGCGTGATCCTGGCCGACGACCCGTTCCGAAAGCGTGGCGGCGAGCTTGAGCGCCTTTTCGGTCTGGCTGGACAGCATCCGTCCGGTCGGGATCCCGGTCCAGTCCTGGACCACGGCGGCCACTGCATTGCGGTCAACCGAGGGCAGAATCAGCGGTGTCTCGCCTTGTG
>NZ_RZQP01000336.1:0-5131 GCF_003998165.1 Mesorhizobium sp. M7A.F.Ca.US.007.01.2.1
CGCAGACACCGCCCGCGGTTCGGCTGGCTACTCAATGCCCTCGGCGCCGGGACGACATGATGAACGGGAACGTGGAGGCCTGGGCAGCACGCTTTCCGATGCCGCCGCATCTCTGTCATCAGCTGCCACCAGCGTCGGCGATACCGTTTCCAGCGCGGCAAGCAGCGCCGCGGAGGGTTTGACGGGCAGCACGGCCACTGCAAGATCGGTGACCGGCGACATGGCGGCGAAAGCCACCCGCTCCGCGCAAGATCTGTTGGAGAACCAGCCCTTGGCCATAGCGGCCGCGGGTCTCGCCATCGGCGCCGCCATAGGTGCAATGCTGCCCCATACCGCAACGGAGGATGAGCAGCTAGGCGCCTATGGCGACAAGCTTCGCGATACCGCCGAAACCATGCTCGACAGGGGTCTCGACGAGGCCAAGCAGGTCGCCGCCGAAGCCTATGGAACCATCAAGCAGGAAGCTGGCCGGCAACATATGGAAGCAGACACGATCGCCGATCAGCTCGGCGAGATCGTGAAGTCCACAGCAGACAAGACCGAGCATGCCGTGCGTGAACGGATTTCCGATCCATCTCAGCGTCAAACCTAGCTTGAATGGATCAACGATAATCGGTCTCTTCAGAAGGGTCGGCGTTGTCCGTCAAACGGTGAACCGCTCAATCATTTCAGAGCGTAGAGGTAGGCCGCGATATCGCGCGCCTGCTGCTCCGAAATTCGGGTCGATGGCATGGCCGTGCGCGGATTGATTTCCCTGGCAGATCGTATCCAGCGGATCAGGTTCTCTGGATTGTTGGCCAGCCCGCCGCCGATAAAGGTGCGGTCAGCAAGACTGGCGTCGAGGCGTGGACCGACCTGCCCTTGCGCGCCCGGCACGCCCGAAATCGTATGGCAGCCGGAACAACCATTCGCAGTCATGATCGGCATGGCGCGCGCAATGTCACCTCCCGTGGCCGCCTCCGCCTCGTGGCGGATGCGCGCCGCCTGATCGGACCACCAGGTCATTCCGGCCACGCCCGCAACGAGCAGCACCAGCGCGACGCTGGCGCCGGCAAGCAGCTTAGACAAGCTCGTAGGCATGCGCAGCCTCCCCCCTTCCGCTCGCCTTGATCCACAGCGCGGCCAGCAGCAGCGCTGCGCCGCCATAGATCAGTCCAGCGGGAACCCACATCACCAGCCCGGCAAGTTGCTGGTCTTCCAGGGGGCTCAAATTCCATAGTGCCGCACCCACCGCGTTCTGCGGGTACCAGAGCCGCGGCGAGAGCAGCAGGAGCACGCCAAGCAGGCCAGTGTGCAGCGAGGTGACGAAAAGATGCATCACTGCGGTCCCATAGGCATGCTGGCGGCCGGGACGCGGCAAGAGTACCCACCAGAACAGCAGCCCTGTTCCGAAGAAGCTCGCGTGCTGTGCATAGTGCATCACGCCGCGTTCGAGCGCGGCCTCGAACAACGCCGGAAGGTGCCAGATCCATATGGCCAGGCCGTGGGCAATGGTCGCGCTGAGCGGTCGAGTTACGAAAGACCAAACCGCATTCAGCCATCTGCCGTGCCCGGCCATTCCAAGAATGCGCCGGACCCCGGCGGGAAATCCCCACATCAAGGCCGCAGCCGGGCTGGCGGAGACCAGCAGCGGCGCCGCCACGGCCATCAGCAGTTCATGCTCGATCATATGCGCCGCAAAGATCTGCTCACCGAGTGCATGAATCGGGCTGACCAACGCGGCCGTCAACACGCCCCATCCGGCCGTGAACAGCAGAGCCTGGCGCAGCCGCAGAGTCCTGCCGCGGCTGCTGCGCCGCCAAAGCCGGCCAGCTCCAACGACATATATCAGGGCAAGCACGGCAAGTGGCAGGGTGATGGGCAGCGCGAGCGTCCACCCGGCCTCGGGTGCGCCGGCGCCGTAGCAGATGGAAGTAGAGAACAGCCCGTCCAGATTCATCGCACGCACTCATCCAGGATCAGCGCTGCGCTGCCTTGCATGAGGATCACAAGCGCAAACAGCAACGCCGACAGCATGCCGAGATTGGCGACGAAGCGCTCTGTGGCGCGCGTACGCTCCGGCTTGAATGCGGCACCGCCTCGCCGCTTCGCCCGCCACGACAGCGCCCCGCCGAGCAGCGACAACAAGACGAGCAGCAGCGCCACGGGAAGCACGACCGGCACCTGGCGATTGCATTGCCAGGGCACCAGCGCATAATTCAGCTGTGTCGAGACCGCCCACGCCAGCGGCCCTGACAGAAGACCACCCCAAGACGTTCCCAGGCGTAATGCACGCATCTCAGCCTAGCCTCGGCACCCAGTAGATGAGCAGATAGATCGGAATCCAGGTCAGGACCACGAAGTCCCAGTAGAAGACATTGTCGCCGACATCGCCGAAGCGACGGCCGCTATAGCCGTGGCGCGTGAACATCAGCACAGTCAGCACGATGGTGTCGCCGACATCGGTGATGAGATGGGTGGTGTGCAGCCCGAGCAGCACCCAGAGCATCGATCCATAGGCATTGGTGTCCCAATAGATGTTGAGGGCCGGGAATTCGAACCAGCGCACGACGAGCGGAGCGATGCCGAGCAGCGACATGACCATCAGCCCGATCCGCACCGGCACCATCGAACATTGCTTGGCATAGCGGTGGAGGATGTGGTTAGGCACTAGGCTGACGATGAACAAAATGGTGACGATCGTTCCGGGCCAATGGTTCGGGCGCGGTGCGCTGAGCGGCCAGTCTGGCCATGACTGCGCAAGGTAGAGATAAGCGCCGGCCGCCAGCGCGAAGCCCGTGCCTTCCAGCGCCATGAAACCCAGCGTGCCCCACCAGGTCGGGCTGCGCGGACCGTGCCCGAAGGTGGGCAGGCCAGAAAGATCGGCGGCGGCGCGCTGCTTCATTCCTCGTCCTCCGGATCGCCCTTGGGCCAGAACCATCCGATCAACGTGATGGCGATTGGCGCGGCGCCCCAGACGATCGCCCAGGGCGTGAAGATTGAATAGAGAAACGTGCCGCCGACGGCCAGCGCCGCTAAAAGCGGCCAGATCGAAGGGGCGGCCGATTTCTCGCGAATGTCGGGATGAGCTTCGGCCACGGTCGAGATGAGGAGTTCGCGCGCGTCGACGCGGAGCCCGGTCGCTACAGGGAGCGCCTCGCGCTCGGCCCAGAGCGGCTCGATATGAGTGACGATGGGAATGCGTGCGAAATTATAGCTCGGCGGCGGCGAGGATGTTGCCCACTCCAAGGTTCCTGCGTCCCACGGATTGTTGCCGGCCGAGGTGCCTTTCAACGCGCCATGCACAAGGTTGAAGGTGAACAGGACAAAGCTCAGGAAGAAGAGTAACGCCCCAGCCGAGATGAAAAGGTTGATGTTGCCCCAGCCAAGCTCGGCCGGATAGGTGTAGACACGTCGTGGCATGCCCCACAGGCCGACCAGATGCATCGGGAAAAAGGCTGCATTGAACCCGATGAAGGCCAGCCAGAAATGCCACCGCCCGAGGCGTTCGCTCATCATGCGGCCGGTGACCTTCGGGAACCAGAAATAAGCCGCGCCAAGCAGCGGGAACACCGAGCCGCCGATCAGCACGTAGTGGAAATGCGCGACGACGAAATAGGTGTCGTGGACCTGAAGATCCAGTGGCACCGAGGCGAGCATCACGCCGGTCAGCCCGCCGATGACGAAGATGAAGAAGAAGCCGAAGACGAACAGCAACGGAGTTCGGATCACCGGTCTGCCGTCCCATAATGTTGCCAGCCAGCAGAAGATCTGTACGCCGTTCGGGATGGCGATCATCATGCTGGATGCGGTGAAGAAGCTGGCGCCAAGCTTTGGCAGGCCGGTGGCGAACATGTGATGGACCCAAAGCCCGAACGAAAGGAAGCCGACCGCGATCAGCGACAGGACCAGCCCGAGATGACCGAATGTCGGTCGCCTGGCGAAAACAGGAATGATCGAGGACACCATGCCCGTCGCCGGCAGGAAGATGATGTAAACTTCCGGATGGCCGAAGAACCAGAAGAGGTGTTGGAACAGCAGAGCATCCCCACCTTCGGCCGGGTTGAAGATGTGCGTGCCAACCAGCCGGTCAAGGATCAGGAAAGTCGAGGTGATCATCACCGCCGGCATCGCGAAGACGACGACGAAGGAAGTGACCAGCATCGCCCAGACATAGAGCGGGATCTTGTCCAGCGACATGCCGGGGGCTCGCTGCTTGAAGACCGTGACGATGGTCGCCACCGCGACGGCCAGTGACGACACTTCGGTATAGGTGATCATCTGCGCCCAGACGTCAGCCCGCTTGCCCGGTGCGAATTCGGGGCCGGACAGCGGCACGTAGGCGAACCAGCCCACATCAGGGGCCATGTTGAGGGCGAAGGACACCCAGGCGAAAGCGCCGCCCGAGACGTAGACCCAATAGCTGAACGCGTTCAGGCGCGGAAACGCGATGTTGCGGGTGCCGACCATCAGCGGCACCAGGTAGATCCCGGTCGCCTGCACGATGGGCACGGCGAACAGAAACATCATCGTAACGCCATGCATGGTGAACAGCTGATTGTAGAGGTCGGGCCCGATCAGCCCGCGTTGCGGTCCAGAAAGCTGGATGCGCATGACGACAGCGTTGAGGCCGCCAAGACCAAGGAACACGAAAGCGGTGATCAAATAGCGTCGTGCGATCACCTTGTGATCGACGCTCGACAAGGCTCCGACGATACCGGATGGCGTCCGCCAGGTGCGCTCGAGCCAGCGATGCAGGCCGGCATCATCCATGCCGGTGTCGCGCGGTCCGTCATGCTCGGGCGCGATGTCGCCTTTTGCAGATACCTTGCGCTCCGGCGGCAGGTCGCGTTGGCTTGTGAGATCCGCGCTGCTCATTTCAGACCCTCGAGATAGGCGACCACGGCATTGAGCTCATCGCCGCTGAGCTCCACCACCGGCATGTGGGAGCCGGGCTTGATGCCTTGCGGGTCGGCTATCCAGGCGGCGAGATTGCCGCGGCTCATCGTCAAGGTCCCGGCAGCGAGCGTCTGCCGGCTGGCTATGTGGGTGAGATCGGGAGCCACCGTTCCGCCGGCCGGCGTCCCCCCGATCCTGTGACACATCACGCAGGGGCGTTTGAGGAACAGGTCCGCACCGACCTTGGCTTCGC
>NZ_RZQP01000337.1:0-5106 GCF_003998165.1 Mesorhizobium sp. M7A.F.Ca.US.007.01.2.1
AGGGTCAGCGGCCCGGAGGCAGCGCCGCGTGACCCGGCTCCAATCTGAGAGCCGGGTCCGGAGCCGGGATTAGTAGTCGTTGTTCTCGATCACGACGTGACGATGCCGGCGGTGCATCGGCCGGTCGTCCGAACGCTTAATGATGATGGTATCGGGACGATGATGTCTGCGCCAATGATGGCGATTGCCGTTGTCGTAAAAGGCTTCGGTGCCATGACGGCGATGATGGAGGCGAGCTCCGTCCTCATTGATGACGACAGCGTCCGCACGATGGTGATGGCGGTGCTGGTTCGTGGTGAGAACGATCGCATCTGCCGAGGCAATGGAAGGCGCGGCCAAGCAAAGTGCCAGCGCGCCCAGAATCAGGGTGGTTTTCATGTTCAACTCTCCAAGGAAGTAAGATGCCCTTCGGTCAATAAACAACGTTTGCACACTTTAGTTCCTGTCTGGATTGTTAGCCGGCACGACTCGGCGAGCCGCGTCGCTTCCCTTGAGGGTCTCTGGGAAAGAGCGGCAGATTTCACAGACCGATAGTTGCCCGGCTTCCAGATGAAAGGAAAGCCGCCGACGAATTGCTGAGTGGGTCGTCAGGGAACGCGTGGACGGTGGAACTGCGAGTTGCATCGCCGCCGCCTGCTCAACTTCGTTTGCCAGGTGATCAACCCGCTCCATGCGGTTAATGACGCGATCGTGGAGCATCTGCAGTCGCGCGTCGTGGTACATCAAACCGCGCAGATGCCCGTCAGAGTTGAGCGGTCGAACAGCACTGTCATAGCTCGGCATCCTGGGTTTCATCCCTTCCATTAGCAAACCATCATTTTCAGCTTTGGTTCCGATTGCCGAGAGGGGGATGCGTGAATACACGGTCGAGAATGGCGAGCAGCAAGCCCAGAGCGCGCATCAGGTCCCACGCGGGCGCGGATCAATGACGGCCGGCGCGTGGGCAATTATCCGATCACCCGCGCAGAAATCTATCAAATATTCCACTCCATAATGTGATTTGGTTTTTCAGCAGTTTCTCCCAATATGCCATTGGGAGGTATCGCTGATGGAACGCCTGTCGAAGTCCGACGACGTCATACAACAAGCCATAGACCAGGCTATTCAGGGCAAAATCGTCTCCCTTAAGAAGGCCCTCGCATTCATCCGAACGAAGCGCCCCGACCTAGAGGGCGAGCTGGACGAACTCGGCCACGACAACCCACTATGTGAAAAGGTGCTCCAAATCGCTGCGCAGACTGGGAAAGCCGTCCTCTTCGACCTGCACGATTAGACCAGCGCCCGTTGTTTAGCCTATCATATCAGCGGATCGCAATTCCGACCCGCATGGATCCATTTGTCCAACAATAAGTTATAGGCGCCAGGACTTAGGGGGGCTCCCTTGCGAAGCGCGACAAAGCCGGCAACAAGACCGTCGCCGACTCTCTTCAGGAACTGATCCGAAACGAAGACAACCGTCGTCAGGTTCGGAGGGCCTTCGGTTATAGCCGATTTCAGGCAGTCCAATCCGGGGAACCATTAAGGTCACTGAGGGTTGGGCTTTGTGCTAACCGTGCCGGCCGACCATGCAAGAACTGTCTACCGAGCAACAGCAGGCTATATCGCGTCTCATTCGGAATTGGATCACTTCTGAGACGCTGCGCCGGTACATCTTTCAACTGCTGAAACTCCCTGAAGATCCGGATCTATCCGAGGAGCAGCGGTCCAAGCTTGACGAACTGGATAAGACGCACAACGTATCGCCCCATGGAACCAAGGTACGAACTAAAGAGGGACCCGAAGGGATGGTCGGTGGTCGACCGACACACCGGCAAACCAGCCGAGCCCGAAGGTCTCCCGGCGGTCGGCCTGGGCGTCACCTACGCGACTGACTTGGTGATTCTCCTGAACGCCAACGATCTGAAGAGCAGGCTCTCCTACGGGCGATTCGCCTGACGGGTCAGCCGCGAGCTAACTTGACGCTTTGTAGGCTTCCAGTTCTTGATTTTTTAAAGAAACGCGCGAGAGGATCGCTTGATTGGGCCTTCTGTCTCGAGGGGGGTGGGATGGATGCTGAAGCGTCTGGTTGGCCTGCGCAGCGCACCGCTAGGGAACTGGTAAGCGACGTCCAAAGGGGTTTTCAAGAGGGGAACGTAGTCTCCGTAAAGGCGACCATTAACGGTGCCGAAGCGGGGGCTGCGTTCCCTTTAACGTGCGTGAAGCCTGATGCCCCCGGTCGGTTCATCCTCCGGTCACAGTAAAGACCACCATCGAGGGTGATGTCCGGCACAACATCAGCGACGTTCAAGCGGCAAGGGAACAACTCGTTCAGTGGACCAAAAGAGGCCCGAAATGGTATCTGGCGGCCGGTGCTTGCTTGGCCTCAATTGATGGCAAATTACCCCCACACGTGGCTCGCAGGGCGTTCATAGAGGCTGGTATCGAGGAAGGGACGCTTCTCTACGATCCTGAGGGTTGAAGAGGCTCATAAACGAACCCTAAATTACCCTCATTTTAGAGCAGCGGTATGACCTGAGGCGAGACCCAGACGGGACCTGGACGGTGTTCGACGTGTTCACCGGGCAGCCATTTTGGCCTGATGGTATGACAGCCGTTGGCCTTAACAGAGAATATGCCGACGATCTGGTCGACCTACTGAATGCCGAGGACCTGAAGAGCAGGCTTTCCTAGGGGTGGTTCACCTGATGGCCATCCACTGGTTCAACCCTCCGGTCCCCGTTAAGGGTGAGCGGTCTGGCATGATCTCCAACGTCAACAACGTCGAGGCAGCGGCCGAGCATCTCATCAGGTGGACCAACAAGGGTCCCCACTGGCGACGTGCGGTGAAGTGCTGCGTGGCCACTATCGAGGGCAATGCGACAGCCCAGGAGGCCAGGAGGTGCTTCAGGCTGGCTGCTATCGAGGAAGGGATGCTCCTCGCTGCGTATGAGCTGGACAACTGAGTACCTGGTCCCCCTAGGCCACACGCTGGGAGAAGAACTTCAGGGGTGCCTAGGTCAACGCTCAAGCTCCATCTTCTTTGTTTCGTCAGTGCCAACCTTCTCTTTAAGGTACAACCTCCTGGCATCCTCCAAGGTCGGGGCAGGGCACTGTTGACCTTGATCAAGGACAAGGGCGTGGATGAAGGCGCGGTCCGCCGCCTCTATCCCGACGGGATTGCCTCGGTCATCCACCGAATGTTTCTCAGCAATCTGCTCAGCGATCACTTCCCGAGCTATCATCCTCGTCCTCTGGACCGGTCCATTCGGAGTCGAGACTGAGCGCGCGAAGCCGTGCGCGGCTCAGCCTATGGTGCTCAAAGTCGGTCAAGGTGGGGTGCCAGCCAAGCTGCCTAGGTTGGCGCATCCTGCGGCCGCGACCAAAGGCGCAACTGCTGCTCTGCCCGAGCATGAACTTTGGGGTAAGCCTTCAGGGCTTGTTGTTCGGTCGCGGTGTATCTCTGGGGTAGTCCTTGGGTTCCAAGACTTTCTGAATTAAGTGGCTCCCCGGGCCGGATTTGAACCAGTGTTGGTTGCATCAACCCTTCCACCCCGCCTGTTTCTGACCGGTGCGAAATGGCGTGGCAGCACGAACGTAGCCGCGATCATTCATTGGCGGCGTTCGGCTCCCCCGAGAGTGCGGGCTGATACCGCCACTTGCGCCAACTACGCTGTCCTCGCTGCTTGGATAGTGTGAAGCATTTCGGGCTTGAGATGCGTATACCGCCGCAACATCTTCCAATCCTTGTGGCCCGTGACCAGAGCTACCTGTTCGATCTTGAATCCAGCTTCGAAGAGGCGGCTTGTTCCTTCATGCCGCAAGTCGTGAAAGTGAAGGTCGTGGATGCCCAAGTCAACGCATCCTCGACGGAAAGCGGTGCCGACTGACCTATGGTTGAACGGGAAAATTCGATCATCGTCATTGCTGCGCTTTGCGCGCTGCTCCTCAACTATGGCCCACGCATCGTATCCAGTTGCCGCGAACAGCGGTATGCGCTGATTGTTGCCCTTCTTGTGCCGAGGGTCTTTCCGGTCACGGATCAGAAGCATCCGCGTGCGCGTTTCCAGATCGGACCAACGTGCTTTGCAGATTTCCTCCTGGCGCATCGCGGTTGCGACGGCGAAACGTATGATCTGGCTAACCGGTGCAATCTGACGAGGGTTTGCATCGAAGTGGGCGATCAGCCTGTCCAACTCATCCTGGGTAGGCCGCCTGTCGCGCTCATGCCCTTTGCCAATAAGACCAAGCCGCTTTAGGGCGATACGCGCGAGATCCACCGGTTCGACTTTGACCGGCAGGCCGTGCACCGCAGCAGCGTGGGATAGGATGAGTTTTATCAGGCCGATGTCGATGCCGAGAGTCACCGGTCCGGCGCCTTGGGCGGCGCGATCGCGGCCGAAACGAATGAGCCGCTCGCGATCGAGAGCCGCCATATTGCACTTGCCAAGATGTCTTCGCAGCATGTCGAGTGTCGCGGCCTTGGAGCGGAGAGGGGACTTGCCTACATCGCACATGTCGTCGATATGAAGGTCGATGAGTTCGCCGAAGGTCTTCAGGCGCGCTACGCGGGACTTGGTCGGCGTCTCACCTCGATCGACCTGGCGCTCGGTTTCGGTGGCCCAACGCCGGGCGTCGTCTCGGCGCAGGAAGGTCTCGCTGACGTAGCGACCTTTGCGACGGACTTGGACACGCCAGGAACCGGACGGGAGTTTTGTGTAGGTGGCCATTTTTTCGTGTGCGCTCCGTGTGCACTGAGAGATCGAAACGTGGCGAAAAGGGTCGTATTCTGGCGTAAATTCGTGTGCACTCGTCAGGTTCTAAGGATTTGATGTTAAAGAAAAAATGCTGAGAAATCAAGATGATAGAATGGCCGTGGCCCCGATGATGGACTGGACGGACCGGCATTGCCGGTTCTTCCACCGTCAGCTGACGAGCCATGCGCTGCTTTACACCGAGATGGTGGTGGCCGACGCCGTCATCCATGGCGCACGCGAGCGTCTGCTCGGCTTCGATGCGTCAGAACATCCGGTCGCGCTGCAGCTCGGCGGCTCGGATCGCGAAAAACTTGCCGAGGCGGCGCGCATCGGCGAGGCCTTTGGCTATGACGAGATCAACCTCAATGTCGGC
>NZ_RZQP01000338.1:0-5088 GCF_003998165.1 Mesorhizobium sp. M7A.F.Ca.US.007.01.2.1
ACCAAGAATTATTCGAATTTTATCTATTCGGCTGCTTCGACCGCGCCTCGTCGCGCATCCAGTCTCTTCGCGGTGCGCGCCCAGGAATCAGACATGAAGGCGTGGTCGCGGAGCCCTTCCAGCCGCTGCCATTCGGGAAAGGACGAAGCGAAGATTTCGGCCCCCATGCGGGCGTCCTTGTACGGATTGACCGCGCCGCCGGCCTCGACCGTGATGCGGTCGAGTTCCCGCAGCAGTGTCAGCGTCGTGGCGCCCCTGTTGGGGAAATCCAGTGTCAGCGTGTAGCCGGGACGCGGAAACGACAGCAGCGCCGGCGAGCGGATGGAGCCGAAGCGTTTCAGCACCGTGAGGAACGAGCCCTGCCCGGCTTGCCTTGCAGCCGCCAGCAATGCCGGCACGGCCTCGCGCGCCGTCTCTTCCGGCACCACGCTCTGGTGCTGGAAGAGCCCTTTCGGCCCATAAAGCCGGTTCCAGTCGCGCACGCCGTCAAGTGGAAAGAAGAAGCCCTGATATCCGGCCTGGCGCGGCACCGTTGCTCGGCTCTTCCTCCACCTGTAGGCAGCGTTGAAGGCGGTCAGGAACGGCCGGTTGAGCACATTGAACGGCGGCTGCACCGGTACCGAGAAATTGCCGCCGACGCGCGAGGCGGCATGCGAGCCGTGCTCGGCGTGATTGCCCGACAGCAGCAGGCCACGACCGCTGTTGCGGCCGCCGGCCAACTGATCGATCCAGGCGACCGCATATTCGTTGGCCTGATCGGCCGCCTCGGCCAGGTCGAAGAATTCGCAGAGATCACGAAACGGCGTCGCCTTTTCGACGATGTCGAGGGAATGCACCCGCATCAGCCGGATCGAGGCCGACAGGATGAGGCCGGTCAGCCCCATGCCGCCGATCGTCGCCGCAAACAGCCGCGTATTGTCTGTCGCCGAGCAGCGGTGGGTCTTGCCGTCGGACCTGAGCAGCGTGAAGCTCTCGACATGGCAGCCGAAGGTGCCGCGCCGGTGATGGTTCTTGCCATGCACGTCATTGGCGATGGCCCCGCCGAGCGTGACGAATTGCGTGCCTGGCACAACGGCGGGGAAGAAGCCGTAGGGGGCGGCGTGGGCGATGATGTCGGACAACAGCACGCCGGCCTCCGCCTCGAGAACACCGGTTTCGGCGTTGAAGGCGTGGATCCGGTTCAGCGATCGCATATCGACGACCGCTCCGGCCCCGTTCTGGCAGGAATCGCCGTAGGAGCGGCCATTGCCATAGGCAAGCAGCGACGCCGGCTTGGCCTGACCGCCCTTCAGCAGCGCGATCGCCTCGTCGGCACCGATGGCGCGCGGCGCCGGCGGCGTGGCAAGGCCAAAGCTTGGGAAACGTCCGGCGGCCATGCCTACCAGCCCCCGATGACCAGCATCACCGCACCGATCAGCACCACGATCTGGCTGCGCCAGTCGCGGATGATGAAGACGACCGGATCGTCATGCATCTCGTTGCGGCGCGCCAGGATCCAGACGCGCATGGTAAGATAAAGCACGATCGGCGCCAGCGGCCAGATCAGCCATGGATGCGGATAGAGTTCCCGCACCGCGACACTGTCCATGTAGAGCGCCAGCACCAGCGCCGAGGAGAAGGCCGAGGCCATTCCGGCCTGGGCGACGATCTCCTGGTCTTCGGTGCGATAGCCGCGACCGGCAATGCGCTCGCCGGGCGGAATGGCGGTGGTGCGCAGTTCGACGAAGCGCTTCACCAGCGCCAGCGACAGGAAGAAGAAGATGGAGAAGGCCAGCAGCCAGAACGAGACGTCGACGCCGGTCGCCGCCGCACCGGCCAGGACGCGGATCGTGTAGAGGCCGGCGAGCGTCAGCACATCGACCAGCAGCATGCGCTTGAACGACAGCGAATAGGCGGTGGTGACGACCATGTAGCCGCCGAGCACAGCCATGAATTCGGGCGACAGGAACAGCCCGGTGCCGATGCCGATCGCCAGAAGCACCGCGATCGCCCCAAGTCCGAACGGGATCGACAGCGCGCCGCTGGCGAACGGCCTGTTGCGCTTGGTGAGGTGTTTGCGGTCGAGCGCGAGGTCGAAGAAATCATTGAGGATGTAGATGGCCGATGCCACCGCGCTGAACGAGACGAATGCCAGCAGGCATTCCCAGATCATGTCGGTGTTGAAATATTCATGCGAGAGCACCATCGGCACTGCGATCAGCGAATTCTTCAGCCACTGATGCACGCGCAGCATCTTGACGATGGTCCGCAAAGTGGGCTTCGGCGCCGACACCGTCTCGGCGCCATGTGCCGCCTGCCAGCGCGCGGCATGGCGGTCGGGCGCGACGACGATCGCGTTGCGTGCGGCATCGAAGACCTGGAGGTCATGGCGGCTGTTGCCGGCGTAGTCGAAACCGCCATCGCCATAGGCTGCGATCAGCGAGGCGCGCTTCCTGCCCGAGGTGAGATTGGCGAGACCATCGGTGGCCAGCACCTGGTCGAAAATGCCGAGATGGGCCGCGATGGCGTCGGCGAACTTGCGCGGCGTACCGGTCGCCAGCACGATCTTGCGGCCCTCGGCGTGCTCGGTCCGGAGGCGGCAAAGCAGCACCTCGCGATAGGGCAGCGATGCCGGATCGATGTCGATGCGCTGCGCGATCGCCTGCTTCAGCCGCGCCGGCCCGCCGGCGATCCAGAACGGTACGAGGAAGATATAGAGCGGGTTCTTCTTGAGAAGGATGAACAGCCCTTCCCACAACAGGTCGGTTGCGATCAGCGTGCCGTCGAGATCGACCGCAAGCGGTATTGCGTTCCTGTCCGATCGCGCATCCATGTCCGTCCTGCCCTGCCCGCGTAGAGTTGCGCGCCGCTTTTCGGCGTCTTGAGGCTGGTATAGCGGGCGATGGCGTAGCGAACGTTAAAACGCACGGTTGCAGACGGCTGCCATGGCGGTATTTCCGGTGTCATTGTTAAACAACCGCTACCGGAAACGATAAAAGGCCGGGCAAATGCCCGGCCTCTACAATCGTGACGCCAAGATTACTTGATGCGGGCGACACCGCCCGAGATCTCGACCGTTTCCGAACCGGTCAGGGCTTCGAGATCGCCATTGGGCAAGGTGACGAAGCAGCCGTTCGGGCAGAACTCAACCGTTTCGCCACCGGCCAGCGCAAGGTCGGTCTTGCTGCCGCCCTCCGTTACGACCAGCGTGCGGGTCTCGGCGTCCTTGTTGACCGCGCTCGCGGCATGGACCGAGCCGATGGCGGCGACCAGGGCGACTGCAGCGACGAGAGACTTCCACATGGTGCAATATCGGTGTTCCCACCGCCTCTGTTGCATTTGGCAAGGCATTTTCGCCTTTGCATGGAGCTTATATGAGATGGAAGCTGAACCGCAACTGAATGCCCCATTCATGCCGCAATCGATTCCGGGCAGGATTGAGGTCGACGGAGTCCGAGCCTAGTCCGGGTCCGGCTTCTTGGTTTTGCGAGACTTGACCAGTCGCTTCTTCTCCGCCTCGGCTTCGGCCCTTATCTGCTCCTGTTCGGCGAAGTCGGCCTCGATCTTGTCGTCGTCCGTCGGCCAGGCCTTGGGCTTGTGGGCCTCGACCACGGCGCGCGGCGTCGAGGGGATCTCGATGTGTTCGCTGCTGAATTTTTCGAGGACGGCAAAACGGATGTCGTTCTGCGCGATGTTGCCGTTCATCACGTCGGCCAGGAACACGCGGATTTCGAATTCCAGGGCGGCGGGGCCGAAATTGGAAAACAGCACGAAGGGTTCGGGGTTCTTCAGCACCATCGGGTGGCTGCGGGCGATCTCCAGCAGGACGGCATGAACCTGCTTGACGTCGCTGCCATAGGCGACGCCGACCTTGATGTCGACGCGGCCGAGCTTGTTGCGGTGCGTCCAGTTGCCGACGGCGTTGTTGATCAGGTTCGAATTGGGCAGGATCACCGATTGCCGCTGGAAGGTTTCGATCTCGGTGGCGCGCACGCTGATCTTCTTGACCGTGCCGCTGACGTCGCCGGCAACGATCCAGTCGCCCACCTTGAACGGCCGCTCGGCCAGAAGGATCAGGCCGGAAACGAAATTGGACACCACGTTCTGCAGGGCAAAGCCGATACCGAGGGAAAGAGCGCCGGCGACCAGTGCCAGGCTGGACAGGTCGATGCCCGCCGCCGAGATGCCGACCAGTGCCGCCAGCGCGACGCCGGCATAGCCGACCGCCAGCCTGATCGAGTTGCGCACGCCGGTATCGACCTTGCCACGCGCCATGACCGAGCCGTCGAGCCAGCCCTGGAACCACCGCGTCAGGAAATAGCCTATGACGAAGACGACGATGCCGGAGAGGATGCCGGTGACCGAGATCGTCACCGAGCCGATGTTGATCCCGGTTGCGAGCTTGTAGGCCCAAGCCTGGATATCGCCGGGCTGGAAACCCCACATCAGCAGGATCAGCGGCAGGAACACCAGCACGATCATCACATTGATGGCAACGCTGACGACAAGGCCGAGCTGGTCGAGGGCCGTATCCTCGTAGCTGGAATTGGCCGACAGCCAGCGCCCGACGGAGGTGTTGGCGAAAGCACCCTCCTCGCCGATCGCCTGCGCCGACAGGAAGCCGATATAGGCGGTGATCAAGGCTGTGCCGGTGACGACGACCTGCAGCGAAACGAACAGCGCAAGGCCGATATAGCCGAGCAAGGCGGCTATGATGGTGAATAGGCCAAGGCCCAGCGACAGGTAGCGCAGCCATGCCGGCCAGGGCCGCCAGCTTCCGTCGCGCGCCTTGAACGGCCTCAGCATCGCCATCAGGATCAGGATGATGCCGACGATGATGGTGGCGACAAAACTGCGGGCGATGGTCAGCGACAGCGGCGAACCCATCTTGTCGTTGATCACCGACAGGAAGGTGTTGACGCTGATGACCACGGCCATGGCGGTGGCCAGGCGCACCAGCCAGCGCGCCGGCCCGGTTTCGACCGGGATCAGGCGCCAGTTCGGCAGCCGCGGTTCCAGCGCCGCATTGGTCAGCCGGTTGACGCAGAACACCACGCCGATGACGGTCGCCAGCGCGTTGAGGAAGAGCCCAATGTCGCCGCGCAACAC
>NZ_RZQP01000339.1:0-5075 GCF_003998165.1 Mesorhizobium sp. M7A.F.Ca.US.007.01.2.1
GATGAAGCCGATCGAAACCGGGATCGCTCCCCAGACCACCGCCCACGGCGTGTATATCGAACCGAGAAATGCGCCGCCGACTGCGATGGCCGACAGCAACGGCCAGATCGAGTTGTCAGCCGATGGTACCCTTACTTGCGGCATCGCATCGGCGACCGTACCGGCGAGCACCTCGCGGGCGTCGACACGCAGACCTTCGACCACTGGGAGCACATCGGGCTCGGCCCAAAGCGGTTCGCGGTGAGTTACCACGGGCAGCCGCGAAAAATCGTAGGAGGGCGGCGGCGACGTCGTCGCCCATTCGAGCGTGCTCGCGCCCCAGGGATTGTCTCCTGCAATGCGGCCGTTGCGGAGGCTGAGAAAGAGATTCAGGAAGAAAAGCGCGAAGCCCGCGAACACCACCAGCGAAGAGAGGCTGATGAAGAGGTTCATCTCTCCCCAGCCGCTCGCCGGCGGATACGTATAAACGCGGCGCGGCATGCCTTGCAGACCGAGAATATGCATGGGGAAGAAGGTGAGATTGAACCCGAGGAAGACCAGCCAGAAATTCCAGCGGCCGAGCCTCTCGGACAGCATGCGTCCGGTGATCTTGGGAAACCAGTAATAAACGGCGCCGAGCAGGGGGAAGACGGCGCCCCCGACCAGCACATAATGGAAATGGGCAACCACGAAATAGGTGTCGTGCACCTGCAGGTCGAGCGGCACCGAGGCGACCATGACGCCGGTCAGGCCGCCGATCACAAAGGTGAAGATGAAGCCGAGAACGAAAAGCATGGGCGTGGCGAAGATCGGCCGGCCGCCCCAGATCGTCGCAATCCAGCAGAAGATCTGAACGCCGCTCGGAATGGCGATCATCATCGAGGAAGCGGTGAAGAAGCTCTCGCCGAGTTGCGGCAGGCCGGTAGCGAACATGTGGTGCACCCACAGGCCGAAGGAAAGAAAACCGATCGCGATCAACGACAGCACGATCCCGAGATAGCCGAACACCGGGCGGCGAACGAAGGTCGGCAGGATCGCGGAAACGAAGCCGGTCGCCGGAATGAAGATGATATAGACCTCGGGATGGCCGAAGAACCAGAACAGATGCTGCCACAGCAGTGCATCGCCGCCTGCTGCGGGGTCGAAAAATTTTGTGCCGACCAGGCGGTCGAGGATCAGCATTGTGCTCGAGACCATCACGGCCGGCATGGCGAACAGGATGACGAAAGCCGTAACGAGGACGGACCAGACATAGAGCGGGATGCGGTCGAGCGACATGCCGGGGGCACGTTGTTTGAAAACTGTTGCGATGATCTCGACCGCTACCGCGAGGGCGGACACTTCGGTGTAGGTCACCATCTGCGCCCAGAAATCGGGGCGCTTGCCGATGCCATATTCGGGTCCGGCGAGCGGCACATAGGAAAACCAGCCGGCATCCGCACCGGTTTCGAAGGCGAAGGCGATCCAGATCATCAGCCCGCCGGAAAGATAGACCCAGTAGCTGAATGCATTGAGCCGCGGAAAGGCGACATTGCGAGTGCCGATCATCAGCGGCACCAGGTAAATGGCGAAAGCTTCCATCACCGGCACGGCAAACAGAAACATCATCGTCGTGCCGTGCATGGTGAACAGCTGGTTGTAGAGATCGGGACCGATATGGCCGGCCTCAGGCTGGGCAAGCTGGAAGCGCATGGCGAGCGCTGACAGACCCGCAAGGATGAGAAACAGGAAAGCCGTCACGATATAGCGCCGTCCGATCAGCTTGTGATCCACCGTGACCAGCCAGCCGTAGAAGCCTTTCGGCGTTCGCCAGGCATGCGCCAGAAAGGCGCGCAGTCTCACCTCTTCGAGACCGGTGTCACGGGTGCCTTTCAGGGCCTCCTGAGTGTGCTCGGTCGGCTTTCCCGCAAGGCCACTCATTCGAGGCTTCCGAGATAGGTGACGACCGCGTTGAGATCGTCGGCGCTAAGGGCAATGCGCGGCATCTTGGCGCCGGGCTTTATCGACTGTGGATCGGCGATCCAGGCGGCGAGCGCGCCAGGGGTCATGGCGAGCGTATCCGCGGCCAGTGCGCGTCGGCTGGCGAGATGAGTTAGGTCAGGTCCCACCGTTCCGCTGGCAGGCGTGCCTCTTATCGTGTGGCAGAGCGCACAGCCGGTGGACAGAAATGCCTGTTGGCCGCGGCGCTCTTCTTCGCCGCCAGGCGCGGATGCGACGGCGTTTTGCCTGGATTGCCATGCTTCGAACGCTTCGCGGCTTTCCGCGATGACGGTGATGGCCATATGGGCGTGCTGATAGCCGCAGAATTCGGCACACTGGCCACGATAGATGCCGGGCTTATCGGCGATGAGTGTGAGCTCACTCGGCCGGCCCGGAATGAGATCGCGCTTGCCGGCAAGGTTCGGCACCCAGAAGCTATGAATGACATCGAGCGAATCGAGTTCGACCTTGACCGGTTCGCCAACCGGGACATGGATTTCATTTGCCGTGACGATCGATTGGGACGGATCATCTCCGGGATACCGAACCTCCCACCACCATTGGTGCCCGGTGATGCGCACGGCAAGCGTTTCCGTTCCGCTCAGCGAAGCAATGGATTTGCCGGCGAAAAAACTCGCTATCGTCATCATGACGAGCACCAGAACGGTCAACGCAATGGCGCTGCCGACAGCGCGGGCAAATCGGCGCTCCTGACGAGAATCGATCTCGAGCGGCGAGCGCGTTGTCTCGGACAGGCGACGACGCAAAAGCGCTGCCGCCAGGATCAACATGACAAGCAGCCACGTGGCCACTGCGATTGCGCTGAAGGACCAGATCAGATCAAGGATTCTCCGGGCATTCGCACCGTGTGCATGGAGGGCCGATTGCTTGTCGCCGCATCCTGCCAAGGCCAATATCGGCGCTGCGCTGATCGCCCTCAAACGCCGTTGCGCGGCCGTTCCCTGAACGGTGCCAGGCAAGATTTGCCTGGGACATGTGGGGGCAAGCGACATTCGCGGTCGTGTCAGCCTGCGAGAGCTGGCCAACGGACTCATGCACCTCGCCATGAAGGATCCACCATCGTTGCCAAGGCCATAACGCGGCTGACTGAAAAAGGATGCTTGGCAACACCCCCCGGCTGAAAACCGACGCGAAGCGGTGCGGGTTAGACGATGCGCAACTGCTGGAAAGCCTGTTGCCGCCGACCGCTCGTTTGAATCCAGAAAGCGACCAGGAGCAGTGCGGCTCCGCCATAGATCAGGCCGGCGGGAATCCACATGATCAAGCCTGCAAGTTGCTGGTCCTCGAGCGGGTTGAGCCCCCATAAATCCGAGCCGATCGCATTATCCGGATACCACAGCCTGGGCGAGACGACGAGCAACACCCCGAGCAGCCCGGTGTGGAGGGAGGTGAAGAAAAGATGCATCACGGCATTGCCGCAAGCCTGCTCGCGGCCAAGGCGAGGCAGCAGCACCCACCAGAACAAAAGCCCGCTACCGAGGAAACTCGCGTGCTGGGCATAATGCAGGAAGCCCTGCTGGAGGGCAGCCTCGAACAGCGCCGGGACATGCCAGATCCATATCGCGGCTCCGTGCAGGACGGTCGCGACCACAGGACGGCTGATGAACGCCCAGACCGCCCGAAGCGCATTTGCATGTCCGGCCGCTCCGAATATCTGGCGCAGCTGTACCGGCAAGGCCCAAATCATCGCCGCCGTCGGGCGGGAGGCAACCAGCAGAGGCGCTGCGACCGCCATCAGCAATTCGTGCTCGATCATGTGCGCCGCAAACACATGTTCGCCCAATGCATGGATCGGGCTTACAAGGGCGAACGCCAGGACGGACCAGCCGGCAGCAAACAGCAAGGCCTGCCGGGATCGCAAGCGACGTCCACGTCCGCTCCGTCGCCACAGCCGGCCAGCGCCGGCAACATACAGCAAAAGGATTGCCGCCAGTGGCAATGTGATGGGTAGCGCCAGAGTCCAACCAGCCTGCGGAGCGCCGTTGCCATAGCAAATCGAGGTCGAAAAGAGCGCGTCGAAGCTCATGATCCGCATCCGTCACCCGGAAGAGCGCGGGTTCATCTGGAAAGATTCAGAATGAAGCCACTGAGGCGCGCTGTTCCACCTCCCTGCGCCGCCTCTAGGCATCCATCATCGATTTCGCCGGCTCACGGGCGATATTTTCTTCTATGCGTTCGTGTCCCGGCGTCCGCGGCAGGGCCTGGCGGAAGTTCTTGGCGTAGTCTGCCGGCATTTTGGGCGGCATCAGCGGCTCATAGGCATCTACCAGCGCTTCGATCACGACAGGGCCTTGCGTGGCGAAAGCCTGGTCGAGAACCGTCTCGATCTGATCGGGCCGCTCGATGCGAAAACCCTTTGCGCCCATTGCTTCTGCCGCCTTGGCAAAATCGATCGGCTGCAATTCGCAACCGAATTGCGGGTTGCCCAGAAACATCATCTGCTCCCAGGCGATCTGATTGAGCATGTTGTTCTTGATCACCAGAACCTTCAGCGGGATCTTGTAGCGCACCGCCGTCGAGAATTCGCCGAGCTGCATGGCAAAGCCGCCATCGCCGACGATGGCGGCAATCGGTCGACCGGGAAACGCTATGCCGGCAGCGATGGCGTAGGCCAGACCGCAAGCCATCGACGCCAGCGATCCGGACACCCCGAATGCCTGGCCGCTGCGAAGATCGACATGGCGGGCGGCCAGCTCCGTATTCTGACCGGAATCCGTGGCCAGCACTGTGTCGTCGGCCAATCTTTGTCCGAAAGCCCGGGCAATCGCTTGTGGCTTCAATGGTTGCGCCTGCATGTCTTCCGACTGCCGCATCATCTCGCGCCATTTTCTCATGGTCTCCTGGGAACGGCGCAGGAATTCATCGGAGGGCTTTTGCGTCAGGCGCTGGTTGAGCGCGCGCAATGTCTCGGCCGCGTCGCCGACAAGGCCGGCCTCGACCGGAAAGCGCAAGCCGATCCGCTGCGCATCGCAGTCGATCTGGACGCCACGGGCCTGCCCGGGCTGCGGGTAGTATTCGATGTAGGGAAAGGTCGAACCGACAATCAGCACCGCGTCACAACTCTCCATCGCCTCTTGCGAAGCCAGGGTTCCAAG
>NZ_RZQP01000033.1:0-38782 GCF_003998165.1 Mesorhizobium sp. M7A.F.Ca.US.007.01.2.1
GATTAATCACGTTTATGCGAAGGAAAGCACAATGGGCATCTGGAGCAACTGACATGATCGCGAAACTTCTTCCCACTCTCATCTTCATTGCCGCACTTGGCTCAGGCGTCGTCGGCGGCGTCTTCTTTGCTTTCTCCAGCTTCGTCATGCCGGGCCTCGCCCGCATGCCAGCCGCAAGCGGCATTGCCGCGATGAATTCCATCAACGTCACAGCGGTGACGCCGCTGTTCATGACAGCGCTGTTCGGCACGGCTCTCGTCTGCATCGTTGTCGCCATCGGTGCGGTGATCGGCTGGAACCAGCCAGGCTCGCTCTGGCTGGTTGCCGGCAGCCTGCTCTATCTCATCGGCATCGTGGTGGTGACGATGATCTTCAACGTCCCGCTCAACGATGCGCTCGCCGCCGTCGATCCGGCCAGCAGCAATGGCGCAAGCCTGTGGACGCGCTACCTCGACGAATGGGTGATGTGGAACCATGTCCGCACCATCAGCGGCATAGCCGCGCTGGCATCCTTCTGGTTCGCCGCGCGTTGAAAAGGATGGATGGAGCCGCCGATGAAGGATCAATATTCGAATATGGCCTACGGCATGGCAATCGGAGTTGGTGTCGGTGCCGCGGTCGGCACCGCTCTGGATGACCTTCCGATGGGCGTCGCCATGGGAATTGCGATTGGCGCCGCCTTCGGAGCGTGGCGACGCAAGTGACGGCAGCGCCGGCGGCCTCTACGCCTTTGTCTTCCGATCGGAATGACCGAGGTCGCGGTCCGGATCAATGACATCGCGGACCAGTTGCTTCAGCTTGGCCGCGTCCGGAAAACCGCCGTCGCGCTTGCGATCCCAGACAAGCACGTCATTGCAGCAAATGGTGAAGATGCCGCCGGTGCCCGGCACCAGCGTCACCTCGCCAAGGTCCGTGCCGAAGGTCGACAGCAGCTCCTGCGCCATCCAGCCGGCGCGCAGCAGCCACTGGCACTGCGTGCAATAGGTGATGCGGATGGCGGGGAGGATCTGCTCGCTCATGCCGGGCTGAGCTCCGCTCATGCCGCGCTGAGCTTGGCCATGGTCTCGTCGTCGACTTCGAAGTTGGCGTAGACGCTCTGCACGTCGTCGTCGTCCTCGAGCGTGGCGACCAGTTTCATCAGCGACTGTGCCCGCTCCTCGTCGACCGGAACGTTGTTCTGCGGCCGCCAGATCAGCTTCACCGATTCTGCCTCGCCGAGCGAGGTTTCCAGAGCCTTCGACACCTCACCGAGATTCTCGAAGGCGCAATAAATGGTGTGGCCTTCCTCGTCGGTTTCCACGTCGTCGGCGCCGGCTTCGATTGCCGCTTCCATGACCTTGTCGGCGCTGCCGGCCGATGCCGGATAATAGATCTCGCCGACGCGGTCCCACATGAAGGAAACCGAGCCCGTTTCGCCCATCGCGCCGCCGGCCTTGGTGAAGGCAGCACGCACATTGGACGCCGAGCGGTTGCGGTTGTCGGTCAGCGCCTCGACAATGACAGCGACGCCGCCCGGGCCATAGCCCTCATAGCGCACGGCTTCGTAATTCTCGGCATCGCCCATCGAGGCCTTGTTGACGGCGCGCTGGATGTTGTCCTTCGGCATCGACACCGCCTTGGCGTTCTGGATCGCCAGCCGCAAGCGCGGGTTCATCGATGGATCGGGC
Source organism: Mesorhizobium sp. M7A.F.Ca.US.007.01.2.1 (assembly GCF_003998165.1). Classification (NCBI taxonomy): domain Bacteria; kingdom Pseudomonadati; phylum Pseudomonadota; class Alphaproteobacteria; order Hyphomicrobiales; family Phyllobacteriaceae; genus Mesorhizobium; species Mesorhizobium sp. M7A.F.Ca.US.007.01.2.1. The sequence goes on from NZ_RZQP01000033.1 coordinate 1,668, forward strand.
GTCCCGCTCTTGGCGGCGACGGTGATTTCGCGCGCCAGCTTGGAAAACATTTTCGACCGCACCGCATCCTGGCGGCCCTTGCGGTGCATGATGTTCTTGAACTGTGAATGGCCAGCCATGGCACCCCTGTCGTCTTCTCGGCTAGAGCATCGCGAAGCGAAGTGATCTGACCTCGTCTTCCGCAATGCCCGAATTCAAAATTTCAGAGCGTCCCAGGTGCACCTCTTGGAAGCACGGCGTTCTCTGTCGGAATGGCCGGCTTATAGATAAATCGGCTCAATTCGTCCAGCCGCACCGCGCACGGGACGCGCGCCATGGGCTGCAGCAAGCATTCACGCCTCCAGATCGGATTTCAGCCGGTCGATGATGCTGAGCGCATGGCCGGCATACTGGCTGATCCAGCGGTCGTGGATCTGCTTGATCGGCAGCGCGTTGAGATGGTTCCAGCGCTCGCGGCCGTCGCGCCGCGCAACGATCAGGTCGGCCTCCTCCAGCACCTTCAGATGCAGCATGACCGTGCAGCGATCGATATCGGGAAAGGCCTCGCACAACATGCCGGTCGTCTTCGGCGCGTCCTTCAGCTGATCCAGCATTTCGCGCCGCCGCGGATGCGCCAGCGCCTTGAAAACATTGTCGTCTTGCGATCGGCTTGACATGTTATGTTTATATAACATATCTTTGGACCGATCAAGGGAAGGAGCTGTGGATATGTCACTTGGATTCAGTGTTTCCGGACGCATCGGCAAGCCGGTCGCCGACGTCTTCGACGCAGTCGTCAATCCGAAGAAACTGAGCGGCTATTTCACCACGATCGGCGGCGCCAGCGCCCCGCTGGAAGCCGGCGCCGGCGTCGTCTGGTGGGGCAAGGTGCCGGTCGAGGTCGACGAAGTGGTCAAGGACCGCCGCATCGTGCTGCGCTGGGATGCCACCGATGAGGACGGCAAGCCGGCCTACAAAACCCGCATCGAGATGAACTTCGAACCGCTGGACGATGGCGGCACCTTCGTCACCATCGCCGAGAGCGGCTGGCAGGAAGGCGCGGTCGGCCTGAAGAAGTCCTACCTCAATTGCGAGGGCTGGTCGCAGATGCTGGCCTGCATGAAGGCCTATCTCGAGTACGGCATCAATTTGCGCGACGGCTACTACCGCAGCGAGATGAAAGGCGAACCCGCCAACGAGACCAATATCTGACCATTAGGAGCATTCCATGGACATCCACGAAAAACCGACCGCCGAAGCCGGCATGCTGATCCGGCGGCCTGTCGCCGAAGTGTTCGAGGCCTTCGTCGACCCGGCCATCACCACAAAATTCTGGTTTACCCATGGCAGCGGCCGGCTGGACAGCGGCGAGCAGATCCACTGGGAATGGCGCATGTACGGCGTCTCGACGACGGTCGACGTCTGCGAGATCGTTCCGAACGAAAAGATCGTCATGCAGTGGAGCGATCCACCGACCACCGTGGTCTGGACTTTCACCGAAATGCCTGGCGAGACAACTTTTCTCGAGGTTCGCAATTTTGGCTTCGCCGGCGATGGCGACGGGCAGGTGAAAGAGGCCGTCGGCTCAACCGGCGGCTTCACGCTGGTACTGGCCGGTGCCAAGGCGTGGCTGGAACAAGGCCTGACGCTCGGCCTGATCGGCGACCGTCACCCGAAGGGCGTGCCGGCTAACTGAACCGGCGGGCTTGGGATCGCCGCTTTTCCTGCTCACGACGAGCTTGAGCCCAATTCTCGGCCGGAGCTTCCGGAATTTCCAAGATATCGATCTCGCTGTCAGGCAATTCAGCCAGCTTGGCCAACTGATCGCGCTGATCCTGGCTAAGGTCCCTGCTGCTCATGCCTCAATGCCCGCCGCCCGGCTTCTTGCGCCGCCGCGCCAGCATGTTGAGCCCCTCGACCAATGCCGAAAAGCCCATCGCCGCATAGATGTAGCCCTTGGGCACATGGTAGCCCATGCCGTCGGCGATCAGTGTCATGCCGATCATCAAAAGGAAGCCCAGCGCCAGCATGACAATGCTCGGGTTCTTGGCGATGAAGTTGGCCAGCGGCCCGGCCGCCAGCATCATCACGCTGACCGCCACGATCACGGCGATGTACATGATAGCGATCTCGTCGGTCATGCCGACGGCGGTGATGATCGAATCGATCGAGAAGACCAGGTCGAGCAGCAGGATCTGGAAGATCGCGCCGGCGAGGCTGATCTGCAGCGTCTCGCCCATCATCGTATCCTTGTGGTCGTCGGGATCGACCGTGTGATGGATCTCCTTGGTCGCCTTCCAGACCAGGAACAGGCCGCCGGCGATCAGGATCAGGTCGCGCCAGGAAAAACCATGGCCGAAGGCCGTGAATACCGGCGTGGTCAGCTGGACGATGATCGAAATGGTGGCCAGCAGCACCAGCCGCATGATCAGCGCCGCCGAGATGCCGAGCCGGCGGGCACGGGCCCGTTGTGCTTCCGGCAGCTTGTTGGTTAGGATCGAGATGAAGATCAGATTGTCGATGCCGAGCACGACCTCGAGCACAATCAGCGTCAGCAGCGCGACCCAGGCGGTTGGATCGGACACAAATTGAAAATGCGGCGCCAGGAATTCGATGAGCTGCATGGAGGTCGTCCCCTCTTTTAACGATCTAGAGCAGTGTCGCCGGCAGTTAGGTACTAAGCGTGCCTATATCAATGTCATGACCAGAAGGACGGTGCGGTTTCCTCCAGCCGCGGGCCGCGACGAAACGGCGCGATCCGCTCGGTCAGCCCGGTGCGGTCGGAAATATCGACGCCGACGCCGCACAAGGTCGCCGGTCCGGTCGCCGCTTCGAAGCGGCCTTTCGGCACTTTCGACAGGAACCGGTTGAGCGGCTCCTCCTTGTCCATGCCGAGCGAGGAATCATAGTCGCCGCACATGCCGGCGTCGGACATATAACCGGTACCGCCATTGAGGATCTGGTGATCGCCGGTCGGCTGGTGGGTGTGGGTGCCGACGACGAGGCTGGCGCGGCCGTCGACGAAATGCGCGAAGCACATCTTTTCCGAGGTCGCCTCGGCGTGGAAGTCGATGATCACGGCATCCGCCTGCTCGCCGAGCGGACAGGCGGCAAGCTCGCGTTCGCCGGCCTGGAAGGGATCGTCGAGTTCGGGATGCATGAACACCCGGCCCATGATGTTGGCGACCAGCACGCGCGCGCCGCTCCTGGCGATGTAGACGCCGGAGCCGCGCCCGGGCGTGCCCTTGGGAAAGTTCGAGGGGCGCAGGAAGCGCTCTTCGCGCGGCGCGAAGGCGAGTGCGTCGCGCTGGTCCCAGACATGGTTGCCGGTTGTGACGACATCCGCACCGGCCGCGATCGTCTCGCGAAAGATATCTTCGGTGATGCCGAAGCCGCCGGCGGCGTTCTCACCGTTGACGATGACGAAATCGAGTTTGAAGTCGGAGATCAAGCCGGGCAGTTGTTCCCACACCGCCGTCCGTCCTGTCTTTCCAACCATGTCACCGAGGAAGAGAAGTCTCATATGATCCCGCACCGAAGGTCAGCGAAGCAAAAGCTGCATGACGTCTGTGAAAGATCATGCGTCCTTTTATCTACAATTTTGACGCGAAGCGGCGCAACCCGCTCTCGGTCAGTATTTCCGGAATGACGACGTCATGTTCCTCATCCGGCACCATTGCCACCTCCTGGCAGTCGAAGGCGATGCCGACCAGCCGCGGCGGCTGTCCCTTGTCGATCAGCTTGGCGATGGCGCGGTCGTAATAGCCGGCACCATAGCCGATGCGATGGCCGCGCGCATCGAAGGCGGCGAGCGGCACCAGCATCACCGAGGGGTCGAGCACTTCTGCTTCTTCATGCGGGCCGACCGTGCCGAAACCCATCTCGACCATCGGCGCGCCGCGCACCAGTTCGCGAAAGACGATCGTGGTTTTGTCGAGAATGGCCGGCAGGCAAAGCCGCGCGCCCCTTTCGCGCAAGGCAAACATCAGCGGCCTGACGTCGACTTCCGAGCGCATCGGCCAGAAGCCGGAAACGATCTGGCCCGGCTCAATGTGGAGGTGATCGCGTGCCGTCTCTGCCATTTCAAGCGCGACCTCCACCCGCCAGAATTCGTCGAGCGCATCGCGGCGTCCGAGGGCCTCGCGGCGAAGCTGCTTTTTCAGGTCTTTGAGAGAGGTCATGCAGTCAGGGTAGAAAAAGTCAGATCTGGATGGAGTGTTGGGAGCGACGTTTTCCACCGCAATCATCCACCGAAATGCGGGACGCGTGGCAGTAAGTGACGATCCACACAACCGGTGGAGAGAGCGATCCCGGGAACCTACAAAGTAGGTGGGCGCCGTGTGAGAAAACCCACGGGTCTTCCCAGGGACAGCTCCCTAAGGATCGTTAAGGCCCCGGGGAAAATGTTCTCCTGCCGGGAAGCACAGACCGTCCCGCCCAATATAGGCTGCCGGCCGGCTAAGCGCCAGTGAGACGGGCACTCTTTCCGTGTTGGGTTCAGGCCCTCGCGCCGCCAACACCTCACCCTTGCACAGGCACGGCCTCGTCCTTACGGTCGCGATGACCAACCGAGGAGCAAGAATGCGTTTCGAAGGCACGGCGGCCTATGTCGCCGACAAGGATCTGATGGTGGCCGTCAATGCAGCGATCGCGCTGGAGCGGCCCTTGCTGATCAAGGGCGAGCCCGGCACCGGCAAGACGGAACTGGCCCGCCAGGTGGCGGCTGCACTCGGCCTCGACCTCATCGAATGGCACGTCAAGTCGACGACGCGGGCGCAGCAGGGCCTGTACGAATATGATGCCGTCTCGCGGCTGCGCGACAGCCAGTTGGGCGACGAGCGCTTTAACGACATCAGGAACTACATCAAGCGCGGCAAACTCTGGGAGGCTTTCGCCGCCGGCAGGAAGGTCGTGCTCTTGATCGACGAGATCGACAAGGCCGACATCGAATTCCCAAACGATCTCCTGCAGGAACTCGATCGGATGGAGTTCTTCGTCTACGAGACCGGCGAAACCATCCGCGCCGCCGTCAGGCCGATCGTCCTCATCACTTCCAACAACGAGAAGGAGTTGCCGGACGCGTTCCTGCGCCGCTGCTTCTTCCATTACATCCGCTTTCCCGACGTCGACACGCTGCACAGAATCGTCGACGTCCACTATCCCGGCATCAAGCAGAACCTGGTTCGGGCAGCCCTCACCCAGTTCTACGAGATCCGCGAAGTGCCGGGGCTGAAGAAAAAACCGTCGACCTCCGAGGCGCTCGACTGGATAAGGCTGCTGGTCGCCGACGACATCGCGCCCGAGGATTTGCGCGCCGACCCGAAGAACGCGTTGCCCAAGCTGCATGGCGCATTGCTGAAGAACGAACAGGACGTGCATTTGTTCGAGCGGCTGGCTTTCATGGCGCGCAGGCAAGGATGAGGCGCCGGGCACTGGCTACGATCGAGCTTCGCTTGCGCCCTGAGCACGATGACGGTCCCTTGCCTCTTGCGGCGCGACGTTTCTGGGGCCGAAGACGACGAAGCTGATGACGGCAAGGGCAAGAACGCCGATCCCGCTATAGAGCATGACCCAGCCAAAACCGTTGACCAAGGCGGCATGCGCAAGCGCGCCGGACGGATCGAGGGTCGCCAGCCTGGGCGAATATTGCGAGAGGCCATCGAGATTTCCGGTGGCGATCTTTTCCGCCAACGCGCGCAATTCGTCCGGGTCAAGGGCAGTGCCCAATGCGGTTTTGAGATAGGAAGCAATTCCCTGCGTCAACAGCAGGCCCAGCACCGCGATGTTGATGGCGAGCGTGATCAGCCGCGCGCTGATATCGATGCCCGAAGCCATGCCGGCGCGATCCGGCGACACCGAACCCGTCGTGGTGTTGGTGGTCGGTGAGTTGGTGAGGCCGATACCGATACCGGCGATCAGCGTACCGGGCAGCATGGTCAGCCAGCTGGCTCCCTCAAGGCTCGAACCTATCCTCATGGCGATAAAGCCGACCCCCAATGTCAGCAACCCGAGCGGGATCGCCACCCGCGCCTGATAGCGGGCGCGCAGGCGCTCGGCGGTCGAGGACATCAGCATCAAGGGAAGCGTGTAGACGAGCAGCAGCAGGCCGGTCGTGGTGCTGTCGTAGCCGAGCACACCCGAAAAATAGATCGGCAGATAGATGATGAACGGCCAATAGCTGAAATTCATGCCGATGCCGCCCATGATCGCTCCCGAAAATTGACGGATCCGGAACACCGAGAAATCGAACATCGGGTAGGGGCTGATCTTCTCGGCAACGAGGAACGCGGCGAAGGCCAGCACGGCAGCACTTGCCACGCCGATGCGGGCGCCAGAGCCGAGATCGGCCCCTTGCGTGATCAGATAGGAGAAGCCGAACACCGCGAACGAGAGCGTCAGGATACCGGCACGGTCAAGCTTCTGGGCATTGCGGTCGCGTGATTCGGTGACACCGGCACCGATGAAGACCAGCGCAAGGATGGCAAGCGGCACATGGATGAGGAACACCCACTGCCAGCTCGAGAACGCGACGATCAATCCACCGATGGCGGGACCAAAGCCAAGCCCGATCCCCGAGACGACGCTCCAGGCCACAAAAGCCTTGCCGCGTTCGCTGCCGTCCTGAAACTGGTGGGACAAGACGGCCACGCTGCAAGTGAACATCGCCCCTCCCGCCAGGCCTTGCAGGAAGCGTGCAATGATGAGGAGCGAAGCGCTCGGCGCGAGGCCGCACAGCAGTGAGGCCAGGCCGAAGGCGATGGTGGCGATCACCATCACCCGTTTGCGGCCGAAGCGGTCGGCCAGCGTTCCTGTCGCCATCAGCACCGTGGTGCAGGCAATGGTGTAGGCGTTCATGATCCATTGCAGATCCTTGAAGTCGGCGGCGAGCACGCTTTCCAGTCTCGGAAGGATCACCGGGACGCTGGAGATTTCGAGGCCGAACAGCAGCGAGGCAAGGCAGGCCCCGGCAAGCGCAACGGTGTTTCGGTCGATTTGAAACGTCATGTCGATCACTTTCTGTCGAAGCATTCTGGAACCGGGCTGGCTCTTCAAACTGCGGTCGAGATGACATAGACGAGGCTTGACCATGAAAAAAGACTATGCATTTCTATTTCAGAGATAACAAAATGGAATGCCGGAGATGGCCAGTCTCGATGTCGATGCCGTGCGCACTTTCGTCATGGTGGCCGACCTGCAGAGCTTCACCCGGGCGGCTGCAGCACTTGGCAGCACCCAGGCGACGATCAGCGTCAAGTTGCGGCGGCTCGAGGAAAAGCTCGGCGCACGTTTGATCGAACGAACCCCGCGCCGCGTGGCACTGTCGGAAAGGGGGGCTGTCTTCCTGCCCGTGGCCCGCGAATTCCTTGCCGCCCATGAACGCGCCGTCGCGGAATTTTCCGCGGCGCCATGTCGGCTTGCGCTCGGCTTCGTCGATCATGTCGCGGGGCCTGAGCTTTCCACGCTGATCGCCCAGCTTCATGCCCACGATCCGTCGCTCGCGCTCAACATACGGATCGATACCAGCTCCATGCTGGAAGAAGCTTTCGATCGCGGCGAACTCGATGCGGTGATTGTGCACCAGGAAGATGACAGTCGACGCGGTGAAGCTTTGTCGCGCACCCACTATGGCTGGTTCGCGGCACCTGGCTTCGAATGGCGACCAGGCACGCCCCTGCGCCTGGCTCTTTTAAGCACCAGATGCAATTGCCCGGACCGTATGAGAGCGGTCGAGGCGCTGGACCGGGCAGGCATCGCCTGGAATGAGGCTTTCGTCGGCGGCGGCGGCGCTGCCGTCAACATCGCGGTATCGGCGGGCTTTGCCCTTTCCGCCCTCGCTTACCGGGTTGTGCCCCCGGGCTTGATCGAGGTGGGCCGCAAACTCGGCCTGCCACCAATTCCCCCGTCCGAGATCGTTTTGCAGTCGCACGCTCTGCCGCCGCGGGCGCGGGAGGCGCTGCACATGCTCGCGACCGCTTTTCGCGAATATAATTCGCCTGCCGAATAGGCAAGGGTGTTCCTGATCCCGATTCTATTGGTATGGATCGGGTTCCAGACTTCAGAGGGAACGAAATGTCCGAGATAATCGTCCGCCCGCTCGCGCAGTCCGACCACGCCGATTGGCGGCGCCTGTGGACCGACTATCTCACCTTCTATGAGACGAAGCTGCCGGAAGAGGTCTACGCCGTCACCTGGAAGCGGCTGTTCACTCCGGGCGAATTCGAGCCAAAAGGCTTCATCGCCACACTGGACGGCAAGGCGGTCGGTCTCACGCACTACCTGTACCACCGCTCCGGCTGGTCGGAGAAAAACAACTGCTATCTGCAGGATTTGTTCGCCGACCCGAATGTGCGCGGCAAGGGGATCGGCGCCGCCCTTATCAACGCAGTGAAGGAAGAGGCGGCAAAGATCGGCGTCAAGAATGTCTACTGGATGACGCACGAGACCAACGCCACCGCGCGCAAGCTTTACGACCACGTCGCCCGCCGCACGGGCTTCATCGAGTATGATTTGCTGTAACCGGCCATGTTCATCCCCTTCTTCCTTGAACTGAAGGCTGCACGCGTTCCCGTCTCGCTCAGGGAATATCTGTCGCTGCTGGAGGGTCTGGAAGCTGGGCTGGTCGACTACGACGTCGAAGGTTTTTATTACCTCGCCCGCGCCGCCCTGGTGAAGGACGAGCGCCATATCGACTGCTTCGACCAGGTGTTCGCGCATGTCTTCAAGGGCATCGAAGCACTGGGCGGGCCGGATGCAGTCGATATCGCCAACATCCCCGAGGAATGGTTGCGCCGCCTCGCCGAAAAGCACCTGACCGACGAGGAGAAAAAACTGGTCGAAGCGCTCGGCGGTTTCGAGAAACTGATGGAGACATTGAAACAGCGGCTGCAGGAACAAAAAGGCCGTCACCAGGGCGGCTCGAAATGGATCGGCACCGGCGGCACCTCGCCTTTCGGCGCCTATGGCTACAATCCCGAAGGCGTGCGCATCGGCCAGCATGAAAGCCGCAGCCGCCGCGCGGTGAAGGTCTGGGACAAACGCGAGTTCAGGAATTTTGACGATGCCGTCGAACTCGGCACCCGCAACATCAAGATCGCGCTGAAACGCCTGCGTCGCTGGGTGCATGAGGGCGCCGAGGAGGAGTTCGACCTGCCCGGAACCATCCATGCCACGGCCGAACACGGCTATCTCGACGTGCAGACGCGGCCAGAGCGGCGCAACGCGGTGAAGCTGTTGATGTTCTTCGATGTCGGCGGTTCGATGGACGACCACATCAAAAGCGTCGAGGAGCTGTTCTCGGCCGCCCGCGCCGAATTCCGCCAGCTCGAATATTTCTATTTCCACAACTGCCTCTATGAGGGCGTGTGGAAGGACAATCGCCGCAGGCATGCCGAGGTGATTCCGACCTTCGACCTGCTCCACAAATATGGGCCGGACTACAAGGTGATCGTCGTCGGCGACGCCTCGATGAGCCCTTACGAGATCGCTCACCCCGGCGGTTCGGTCGAGCACTGGAATCCGGAGGCGGGCAGCGTCTGGCTCGGCCGTCTGCTGCAGCAATGGCCGAACGCGGTATGGCTGAACCCCGAAGACCCCAAGAACTGGGGCTACACCCATTCGATTGCGATGATCCGCGACATCTTCGGCGGCCGCATGTTCCCGCTGACACTGGCCGGGCTTGAGGGCGCGACCAAGCAGCTTTCAAGAAAGCACTGAAAGACCGACAGGAGATCCGATGACCTGCTTCCTCTGCCTGCAATGCGGCGTCCAGTTCGCGGCGACAGAGACGCCGCCAGAACATTGCCCGATCTGCGAGGACGAGCGCCAATATGTGCGCTGGGAGGGCCAAGCGTGGATCACGCCGGAGGAACTTGCCGAAGGACACCGGCTTGTGATGAAGGACGATGCCGGCGTTCTCGCCTTCGGCATCGAGCCGCGCTTCGCCATCGGCCAACGGGCGCTGCTGGCGCAGACGCCACACGGCAACGTGCTGTGGGACTGCGTTTCGATGGTCAGCGACGAGGCGGTGGCCGAGATCAACCGCCGCGGTGGCCTGGCGGCGATCGCCATCTCGCACTGCCACTATTATTCGGTGATGGCCAGTTGGAGCGAGGCGTTTGGCGGCGTGCCGATTTATCTCCATGCCGACGACCGCCAATGGATCATGCGACCGCACAAGGCGATCGTCAGTTGGGAAGGCGAGACGCTGGCCATAAACCCTTCGCTGACGCTCATCCGCTGCGGCGGCCACTTTGCCGGCGGTCAGGTGCTGCACTGGAAACACGATGTCGGCGACGTCTTGCTGGCCGGCGATATCTTGCAGGTGACGCCGACGCGCCGCCATGTCAGCTTCATGTACAGCTATCCGAACTACATTCCGCTCAATGCAGCGGCCGTGCGCCGCATCGCGGCGGCACTGGAGCCATTCGCGTTCGACCATATCTATGGTGCATGGTGGAACCAGAATGTCATCGGGGGCGCAAAAGCGGCGTTGGCTGCTTCGGTCGATCGCTATCTCAGGGCGATCGCATAAAGATCACGATCGAAAATGCGGGCAAATCGCGCAACAAATGCCTATCTTGGTGCGAATATGAGGTTGCAATCCGCGCATGATCCCGAACCTCCGGTTCGGAAAGGATTATGCGCAAAACCAAAGTACTACAGCGTCCTTTGCGCGTCCGATGGGCGCGCGGCGCTGTAGTAGCGAGCCGGCAAGGCTGAGGAGATCACATGGACACCCACACCTACCCTGTAACCCGCACCGACGCCGAATGGCGCGCCCGGCTGACGCCGGAGCAGTATGCCGTCATGCGCGGCCACGGCACCGAGCGGCCGGGAAGTTGCGCTTTGCTCTACGAGAAGCGCGCCGGCACCTTTTCCTGCGTCGGCTGCGACCAGCCTTTGTTTGAATCCAAGCTGAAGTTCGAGAGCGGCACCGGCTGGCCGAGCTTCAACGACCCGGTGCAGGGTTCGGTCGAAAACACCGTCGACCGCAGCTACGGCATGGTTCGCACCGAATGCCATTGCGCCCGCTGCGGCAGCCATCTCGGCCATGTTTTCGAGGACGGCCCGCCGCCGACCGGCCTGCGCTATTGCATCAACGGCGTGGCACTGAAATTCGAGCCGGCGACCTGAACCGAAATTCGATTGAATGAATGAAAAGGGCGGCTGCGGCCGCCCTTTTCATTGCCCCCCGGCCGAACCCGGCGAACGCGGTGGGCGCCCGTGTCCGCTCTCAGACCACGACCGTCAGGATTAGCCATAATGTGGCGCCGAGCGTCATCAGCGAGGCCTTGGCGCCACTGGCCTTTTGCGTGGTTCGCCATACGGAAAAGGTCAGAAAGAGGTTGTAGGGCACCGGTGCGAAATGCACCGCCAGAACCAGCGCGAGCGGCAGCTTCAGTCCGAGCAGGACGATCGCGGCCACCAGAGATGCGACGTTGAGCGCCGTGCCGACAAGAACAAGGTCGCGCCAGAACAGCCGGTCGAGCGGCACCTGGCCTTGCCAGCGTGAGCGGAAAAGGAGCCGATACCCTCTGGCAACACCGGATGTCTATCCCTGCCTCAGGACTTCGGTTACCGCGCGCTCGAAGCGCGAACATTCGGTCACCAGCCAGTCGGCCATGGCTGGCCAGTTGTCCTCGGCATAGCAGTTCACCCGCCACATCGAATTGATGCCGAGATCCTCGCAACTCTGTTCCGGCCTGAGCTTCAGCCTGGCTTCGATATCAGGCTGGAACGGTTTCAACCGCGACCACGCTTGCGTGGCGCCGAACTTCTCGTTGCGGCCGAAGAAGACGCCGACCTGGCTCTGCGCCGGCGCGACATACATGGAAAGGACCAAGGCGAAATCGGGCAGCCCGCGCTGCCAGAACCAGGGTCCGCGCCTCGCCATCAGAGCCCTTTCTTCCGGATGCCGCTCGGCGAACAGCGTCCAGAAGCCGCGCTGGCGGAATTCAGAGGCGCGGCGGGCGCCGAAGTCGAATTCGCTCATGGCTCGATGCTCGCTCCGGCATCGTGCTCGGCCGGAGACTGTTTCGAAATTCGCTCCGGCGAGTCATATGGTGGTGGTTTCGAGAACCGGAGCGGAGCGTACTTAAAGTACGTGAGCTCAGTTCTACTGCATTGCAGTAGAACTAGGGAAGCGCAGAAAACGCCACCAGATGGCCGCCGGAGTAGAATTTCCAGACGGTCTCTACACCATGCCGAGTGCGGCCTTGTACAGATCGAGGATGGTTTCCTCTTCCTGACGCTCGGCCTGGTCCTTCTTGCGCAGCCGGATGATCGTGCGCATCGCCTTGGTGTCGAAGCCTGTGCCCTTGGCCTCGGCGAACACTTCCTTGATGTCGTCGGAAATGGTCTTCTTCTCTTCCTCGAGCCGCTCTATGCGCTCGATGAAGGCACGCAGCTGGCCGGCGGCAACAGTCTGGCTGGTATCGGTGATATCGTCGGCCATATTTTTCTCCACATCGTTTCTGCGCCGCGACTCGGGATGCATGCAGCGGCGAATTGAGCGGGCTCGATGCCCGACCGCCGGCGGCGGGTCAAGCTGTTATCGATGATCGAACTGACGCTGCCGCCACGATGCGGACAGCGATCCCCCAGGAAGGTATCAATTAGCTGAAAGCGATCAGCAGATCCTTGGCATCGATCTGGTCGCCTGCCTTGACCAGCACCTCGGCGACCGTGCCGTCGCGCTCGGCATGCAGCGCCGTCTCCATCTTCATCGCTTCGATGGAAAGCAGCACGTCACCGGCCTTCACAGCCTGGCCGGCAGCCACCGAAAGCGCAGAAACGACGCCCGGCATCGGTGCGCCGACATGCGCCTCGTTGCCGGGTTCGGCCTTGCGGCGGGCCTTGGCGGCGGACGCGCCATGCGCCCGGTCGGGCACCTTGACACGGCGCGGCTGGCCGTTGAGCTCGAAGAACACGGTGACCATGCCCTTCTCGTCGACATCGCCGATGGCCAGGCACCGCACCACCAGCGTCTTGCCCTTCTCGATGTCGACGAAGATCTCGTCTTCCGGCTTCATGCCGTAGAAATACGTCGGCGTCGGCAGCACGCTGACCGGCCCATAGGTTTCCTGCGCGCCGGCGAAATCCGTGAACACCTTCGGATACATCAGCCACGAGGCGAATTCGAATTCCGACAGCTTGCGCTCGAGCTTCTCCTCGATTTCCTTGCGGTTGGCCTTGAGGTCGGCTGGCTTGAGCAGCGAGCCGGGCCGCACCGTGATCGGCTTGTCGCCTTTGAGCGCCTTCCTCTGCAGCGCCACCGGCCACCCGCCTGGCGACTGGCCGAGGTCGCCGCGCAGCATCGAGACGACCGAATCCGGGAAGGCGATATCCCTATCCGGGTTTTCGACATCGGCAACGGTCAGGTCCTGGCTGACCATCATCAATGCCATGTCGCCGACGACCTTGGACGACGGCGTCACCTTGACGATGTCGCCGAACATCAGATTGACGTCGTGATAGGTCTGCGCCACCTCGTGCCAGCGCGTCTCCAATCCGAGCGAGCGAGCCTGTTCCTTCAGATTGGTGAACTGGCCGCCCGGCATCTCGTGCAGATAGACTTCCGAGGCCGGCCCCTTGAGGTCGCTTTCGAAGGCGGCGTACTGGTTGCGCACCGCTTCCCAGTAGAACGAGATCTTCCTGATCCATTGCGGGTCGAGACCGGGGTCGCGTTCGGTGCCCTTCAGCGCCTCGACGAGTGAGCCAAGGCATGGCTGCGAGGTGTTGCCGGAGAAGGCATCCATCGCCGCGTCTATGGCGTCGACGCCGCTTTCCACCGCCGCCAGCACCGTCGCCGCCGACAGGCCCGACGTGTCGTGGGTGTGGAAATGGATCGGCAGGTCGGTCGCCTCGCGCAGCGCCTTGAACAGCACGCGTGCTGCGGAAGGCTTCAGCAGGCCGGCCATGTCCTTGACGGCGATGATGTGGGCGCCGGCCGCCTGCAATTCCCCGGCTAGGCCGACATAGTATTTGAGGTCGTATTTCGCCCGAGCCGGATCGAGGATATCGCCGGTGTAGCAGATCGCCGCTTCGATCAGCTTGCCCTCGGCTCCGACCGCATCCATGGCGACGCGCATGTTGTCGACCCAGTTCAGGCAATCGAAGACCCGGAACAGGTCGATGCCACCGCTTGCTGCCTGCTTGACGAAATGCTGCACGACATTGTCGGGATAGTTGGTGTAGCCGACGCCATTGGCACCGCGCAGCAGCATCTGCAACAGCAGATTGGGCGCCGCCTCGCGCACCAGCGACAGCCGCTCCCACGGATCCTCGGTGAGGAAGCGCATCGCGACGTCGAAGGTGGCGCCACCCCAGCATTCCAGCGATAGAAGCTGCGGCAAGGCACGCGCATAGGCACCGGCGATGCCGGCAATGTCATGCGTGCGCATGCGCGTCGCCAGCAGCGATTGATGGCCATCGCGCATCGTCGTGTCGGTGACCAGAACCTCCTTCTGATCGCGCATCCAGGCGGCGAACTTCTGCGGGCCCAGCACATCCAGCTTCTGCTTGCTGCCGCCGGGCACATTGCCGTTGAGGTAAGGCACCACGGGTGCCGCGGCGTCGGCCTTCGGCTGCGGCCGGCCGCGCGTCTCGGGATGGCCGTTGACGCTGACGTCGGCGAGATAGTTGATGAGCTTGGTGGCGCGGTCCTGGCGCTTGACCTGCTGGAACAGTTCCGGCGTCGTGTCGATGAACTTGGTCGTGTAGGAATTGTCGGCGAAGCTCGGATGGTTGATGATCGCTTCGAGGAAGGTCAAATTGGTGGCGACGCCGCGGATGCGGAACTCGCGCAGCGCCCGATTCATGCGGGCGATCGTCTCGGCCGGCGTCGGCGCCCACGCCGTCACCTTCTCCAGCAGCGGATCGTAGAAGCGGGTGATGACCGCGCCCGAATAAGCGGTGCCGCCGTCGAGGCGGATGCCGAAGCCCGTCGCGCCGCGATAGGCGGTGATGCGGCCGTAATCGGGGATGAAATTGTGCTCGGGATCTTCCGTGGTGATACGGCACTGCAGCGCGTGGCCGTTCAGCCTTATGTCCTTCTGCGCCGGCACGCCTGATTCCGGTGTGCCGATGGCAAAGCCGTCGAGGATATGGATCTGCGCCTTGACGATATCGATGCCGGTCACCTGCTCGGTGACGGTGTGCTCGACCTGGATGCGCGGGTTGACCTCGATGAAATAGAATTTGCCGGTGTCGGCATCCTGCAGGAACTCGACCGTGCCGGCGCCGATATAGCTGGTCTCGCGGGCGATCTTGAGCGCATGGCCGCAAAGCTCCTCGCGCTGCGACATTTCGAGATAGGGCGCCGGCGCCCGCTCGACGACCTTCTGGTTGCGGCGCTGGATCGAACAGTCGCGCTCGAACAGGTGCACGGCATTGCCATGGGTATCGCCCAGCACCTGCACCTCGACATGACGGGCGCGTTCGATCAGCTTTTCGAGATAGACCTCGTCCTTGCCGAAGGCGGCTTTCGCCTCGCGCTTGCCTTCGGTGACTTCGCGGGCAAGGTCGGCTTCGGCGCGGATGGCCCGCATGCCGCGGCCGCCGCCGCCCCATGATGCCTTCAGCATCACCGGATAGCCGATTTCCTTGGCCAGTGTCTTGACCGTCTCCATGTCATCCGGCAACGGATCGGTGGCGGGGATCACCGGCACGCCGACCTCGATGGCGAGATTGCGCGCCGCGACCTTGTTGCCGAGCCGCCGCATTGTGTCCGGCCTCGGCCCGATGAAGGTAATGCCGGTTTCGGCACAGGCGTCGGCGAATTCGGGGCTTTCCGACAACAATCCGTAGCCGGGATGGATAGCATCGGCACCCGACAGCCTGGCGACGCGGATCACCTCCTCGATCGACAGATAGCTTTCGATCGGCCCCATGTCCCTGGTCAGATGCGGCCCGCGTCCGACCTGGTAGCTCTCGTCGGCCTTGAAGCGATGCAGGGAGTATTTGTCTTCCTCCGCCCAGATCGCCACGGTTTTGAGCCCGAGTTCGTTGGCCGCGCGGAAGACGCGAATGGCGATTTCGGACCGGTTGGCGACGAGGATCTTCGTGATGGCCAAGGACTGGGCTCCAGCGACGGAAGGAAGAGAAATCGGCGCAATGATTAGCGTGAAAATGCTGCAGTGCAAACGAAATTGACGCGCATTTAAACCGATTGAAATGGAATCATTGCGCCAAGGACCCTTCCCATTCCTCCGAACAGCCAAAAAAGAGCCGGCTTTCCGGTTAATGCACGATCATTGCCCGGATAAGCATCGGCTCCACCGGCCGCCCCTGAACATGACGATGGCAAAAGAAAATGCCCGGCGCGAGGCGCCGGGCATCCGTAAATGGTCAGGAGACTGACGAGCTTACATCTTCTGGACGTAGGTGTACTTGCCGTCGTCGCCCTTCTTCCATTCGTACATGACGTAGCCGGGCAGCGTCGGGTCGCCCTTGGCGTCATAGGACAGGTCGCCGAGAACGGTCTTGAAGGGGCCGTTTTCATGCAGCGCCTTGGCAACTGCCTGCGGGTCGTTCGACTTGGCAGCGGTCGCTGCTTCCGCGATCGCCTGCACGGCGGCGTAGGAGTAGAGCGTGTAGGCTTCCGGCTCGAAACCCTGCGCGCGGAACTTCTCGACGAGTTCCTTGTTGGCGGGGATCAGGCGCGGATCCGGGCCGAACGTGTTGAGCGTGCCCGCAACTGCGTCGCCAGCGATCGAAGCCAGTTCGTTCGACACGATGCCATCGCCGGAAACCAGCGTCGCCTTGAGGCCCTGGTCGGCCGCCTGACGGATGATCAGGCCGGCTTCGGTGTGCAGGCCGCCCCAATAGATGATGGAAACGCCGGCTTCCTTCATCTTGGCGATCAGCGCCGAGAAGTCCTTGTCGCCGACATTGATGCCTTCATACATGACTTCCGTCACGCCCTTGGCGTTCATCGCCTTCTTGGTTTCGTCGGCAAGGCCCTGACCGTAGGTGGTCTTGTCGTGAACGACAGCGATCTTGGCGTCCTTGAAGTTGGCGGCGAGATACGCGCCGGCAATGCTGCCCTGCTGGTCGTCGCGTCCGCAGGTGCGGAACACGTTCCACAGACCGCGCTCGGTGAATTGCGGGTTGGTCGCGGCCGGCGTCACTTCGACGATGCCGTTTTCCGCATAGACTTCAGATGCCGGGATAGAGACGCCGGAGTTGAAGTGGCCGACCACGAACTTGACGCCGTCGCCGACGAACTTGTTGGCGACCGAGATACCCTGCTTCGGATCGGAGACGTCGTCGCCGACTTCGAGCTTGATCTGCTCGCCGTTGATGCCGCCCTTGGCATTGATGTCGGCGACAGCTGCTTCCGCCCCCTTCTGCAGCTGCGCGCCGAAGGCGGCGTTCGGACCGGTGATCGGGCCCGCGACGCCCATCATTACGTCAGCCCACGCGCTGCCGCCGAACGCGACAAGCGCGGTCAGGGCGACGGCGGACAAAAGTGACTTTTTCATTTAAACGCTCCCATTAACGGAGTGGGCGTGGATGAAGCTTTCATGCGATGCCCACCCTTATCGCAGAAAGCATAGTTTGCCGATTTTCAGGCACTTGTCACGCCGATTCAATTTCGAGGCGGCGTTAATGATGAACGTCAACCTTTCGGTTTCCAGCTCAAGAGTGAAGCTCTTTCGTAGAGCCAATTATACTGTGTCACCATCTGGTTGGTGCGCGTGTATTGATAGCCGACGAAGCCGAGGATCATCAGCACGATGGTGTCGACGACATAATAATGCAGCGAGAACATGGTGCCGCCGAACAGCGCGTGATGGATGAAGCGGATCGCGATGCCGAGGCCCAGCACATAGGCGAACAGCTGGATGAAGCTGCGCCACGTCTGGGCACTGGCCTTGCCCGTCATCCACGCCGCCCAGCCGCCGAGCAGACAGGTGACGAAGAAGAACTGCCAGATCGAGGGTTCCTCGTAAAGAATGCCCTGCATGGTGAAGTCTCCTTAGCATGATCCCGAAAGTTGCGGACTTTCCGGACAAAGATCATGCGACAAACAAACAATCTGGAGCGGAATAGCGGTGCACGCATTCCGCTTCGAACTCAGTGGTGTCCGCCCTCGAGATAGGCGGCGCGCACTTCCGGATTGGCGAGCAGTTCCTTGCCGGTGCCGCTCATCGTCACATTGCCGTTGACCATGACGTAGCCGCGCGTGGCGAGCTTGAGCGCGCCGAAGGCGTTCTGCTCGACCAGGAACACGGTCAGCCCCTGGGTGCGGTTCAGTTCGCGGATGGCGTCGAAGATCTGTTTGACGATCAGCGGCGCGAGACCCAGCGACGGCTCGTCGAGCAAAAGCAGCTTCGGCCGTGCCATCAGCGCGCGTCCGATCGACAGCATCTGCTGCTCACCGCCCGACAGCGTGCCACCGCGCTGGGTGATGCGCTCCTTCAAACGCGGGAACAGCGTGAACACCTTCTCGACGTCCTCGTCATAGTGCTTGAGGTTGTCGAGGCTGGCGCCCATCTGCAGGTTTTCCATCACCGTCATGCGCGGAAAGATCCGCCGGCCCTCGGGCGATTGGGCAATGCGCATGCGCGCGATCTCGTGCGTCGGCATCTGGGTTATGTCGGTGCCGGCAAAGGTGATAGTCCCGGCGCGAGCCCGCGGCGCACCGAAAATAGTCATCATCAGCGTCGACTTGCCGGCGCCATTGGCACCGATCAGCGCCACGATCTCACCCTGCTTGACGGTGACATCGACGCCGTTCAGCGCCCGGATGTTGCCGTAATAGGTCTGCACGCCCTTGATATCGAGCAGCGTTGTCGCGGCCATCACTTGCCCCCTCCACGCTTGCCCGCCACGGGCTTGGCAGCGGTCTTGCTCGCGGTCTTTCCGGAGGCTGCCTTTGCAGTCTTTGCGGAAGCATGGCTCGTCGCCACCTTGCCCGCATCCACGCGGCGCGAAAATTCCGTGTCCCTGCCCTGGCCGAGCAGCCTGGCCTGTTTGACCCATTCCTCGCGCGCGATACGTCCGTCAAAAGCAAGATAGGCTTCGGCGGCCTCGACGTCGGCCTTTTTCCAGGCGCCGATCTGGTCGAAGTGGAAGATGCCGTGGTCGTTGAGCTTCTTCTCGTTGACCGTACCGATGCCCTTTATGCGGGTCAAATTGTCGGCCTTGCCGCCGCGAGGCGCAGCCAGCCGGTTGGAGATCTCTCCAGTCTTCGCCGCAGGCTTGGCGGATGCGGTCGACTTCGCCGCCGTGCCGGTTGCCGCCTTCGACGCCGCTTTCGGAGCAGGCTTTGCCTTCGCCGGCGGCACGGCTGCCAGCGAGGCTGCCTTGTTTGCCGCGGCGAGCGACCTGGCGTCGACCTGACCGGCCTTTGACGCTCCCTTGGCCACCGTAACCCGCTCGCCCGAACTATGGCCGACCGTGTCGGTCACCGGCCCGGCGAGATAGGACGACGATGTTCCCGGACCATGCGCGGCATCCGGCCCCGTATCGAGCTGTTCGATGACATCTTCGTCGCCGACTTCGGTAAGGACCGCTTCGACTTCCTCGTCGTCGACGCCGAGATAGGCGGCGATGACGCGCGGATCGGTACGCACCGACTGCGGACTGCCGTCGGAGATCTTGCGGCCATACTCCAGCACCACGACATGATCGGAGATCTGCATGACCACCGACATGTCGTGCTCGATCAACAGGATCGAGGCGCCGGATGTGTTCTTGATGTCGATCAGCAGCTCATTGAGCGCCGCCGATTCCTTCGGATTGAGGCCGGCCGCCGGCTCGTCGAGGCACAGAAGCTCGGGTCCCGTGCACATGGCGCGAGCGATCTCGAGACGGCGCTGCGCGCCATAGGGCAGGTCGCCGGCCGGGTCGTCGGCACGGTCGACAAGATCGGCCTTTTCCAGCCAATGCTTGGCGAGCTCCACCGATTCGGCCGAGGCCTTGCGATAGCCGCTGAAGCCGAACAGGCCAAGCACCGTGTAGCCCGATGCCTTCATCAGTTTGTTGTGCTGAGCGACCAGCAGGTTCTCCAGCAGGGTCATGCCGGAGAACAGGCGGATGTTCTGGAAGGTGCGCGCCACCTTGGCGCGCGCCGGGATTTCATGGTTGGGCAGCCGCTCGAGCAGGAAGGTCGAACCATCGTTCCGGTTGAGCGTGATCATGCCTTCCGAGGGTTTGTAGAAGCCGGTGATGCAATTGAACACCGTGGTCTTGCCGGCGCCGTTGGGGCCGATCAGCGCGGTGATCTCGCCGCGCTTGGCGGCGAAAGACAGATCCCCGATGGCCACCAGGCCACCGAACTTCATCGACAGATGATCGACCTGAAGGATAGCGTCGTTCATGCCCGAAGCGGCTTTCTGAACAGGGTTCGCATTCATCAGCCGTGTCCTTCCTTGGTGAAGGAGCTTGAGACGGCCTTTCGCTCCTTCAGGAAGGCGGTTGGTTCACGACTGCCGACGAAGCCGCGCGGCTTCCACAGCATGACGATGACCATGGCCATGCCGAACAGCAGCATGCGGTAGAGTTCCGGTGTGAAGTCCGGTCCGAAGACCTGCTTGAGGAAGTCGAGTTCGCGCAACGCCTCGGTGCCGCCGATCATCACCATTGCGGCGACCGCTATGCCGACCAGCGAGCCCATGCCACCGAGAACCACGATGGCCAGGATGATGGCCGATTCCAGGAAGACGAAGGATTCCGGGCTGACGAAGCCCTGCCGTGCGGCGAAGAATGCGCCGGCGAAGCCGCCGAACATCGCACCCGTGGCAAAGGCCGTAAGCTTCGTGGTGGTGGTGTTGATGCCGAGCGAGCGGCAGGCGATCTCGTCCTCGCGCAACGCTTCCCAGGCACGGCCGACCGGCATGCGCCGCAGCCGGATGGTGACGAAGGCTGTCAGCAGCGCCAGCGCCAGGATCAGGTAATAGAGGAAGATCTTGTAGTAGGCGCTCGATGTCGCCAGATGCAGCACCTTGGCGACGTAATTGGGGTCCGACACGTTGAAGGTCATCAGGCCGAAGAAGGTGACCTTCGGGATGCCGGAAATACCGGCTGAACCGTTGGTGACCTCCCGCCAGTTGATCAGCACCAGGCGGATGATCTCACCGAAAGCCAAGGTGACGATCGCCAGGTAATCGCCGCGCAGGCGCAGCACCGGGAAACCGAGCAGCACGCCCCAGAAGGCGGCCATGGCGCCGGCGGCCGGCAAAAGGATCCAGAACGACAGGCCGTACTGCGTGCCGAGCAGCGCATAGGCATAGGCGCCGACCGCGTAGAAGGCGACATAACCGAGGTCGAGCAGGCCGGCGAGGCCAACGACAATGTTCAGGCCCCAGGCCAGCATCACATAGATCAGGATCTGGATGCCGAAATTGTCGACCCATTTCAGCGAGCCTTGCAGTCCGCCGACGAACGACCAGGACATCAGCGACAGGATCGCCACCACCAGGATGGGATAGAGGATCAGCGCGGCAATGCCGAGTTTGGTGAAGTTGGCATGAATGAAGCCGCGGAAATAATAGATCACGCAGGCCAGCACATAGATGACCGACAAGGCGCGCAGGAACTGCAGATAGCCCGCCGGCTCCGCTCCCACCCATCCGACGAGAGAGCTGTTGACCGCAAACAACACCACCGCCGCGACCAAGGCCACGATGAAGGCCGGCAACTGGAAGAAGCGTGACGCCACGCTGGCCGGCAGCAGGCCGGTGGCGACGTCGGTGATCTTCTGGTTGGCCAGGAAGGGCTGTCCATAGGCGACATAGAGGAAGCGCCCGACAGCCGTGGCGATAACCACGGCGGCAAGCAGGCCCCAGCGTGTCGTCAGGACCAGTTCATTGGAAATGTTCTGGCCGGTCTTCAGGCCGATGAACAGCACGAACAGGCCAAACGATATGGCAGCGGCATAGAGCGCCTCACGCAATGCGCGCTGCATGGGGGTGGCGACGGTGTCGCGCTCCGGAGATACGGTGACGGCCATAATCTCAGACCTTTTCGACTTCTGGCCGGCCCAATATGCCGGAAGGCAGGAAGATCAGCACGATGGCCAGGATCGAGAACGCCGCGACATCCTTGTAGTCGATCGAGAAATAGGCCGACCACATGCTCTCGATGAAGCCGATCATCAACCCGCCGACCACCGCGCCCGGCAGCGAACCGATGCCGCCCAGCACCGCCGCCGTGAAGGCTTTCACGCCCGGCGTGAAACCATCCGAGAAGGCAATGACGCCGTAATACATCAGGAACAAAGTGCCGGCGACCGCGGCAAGGGCCGCACCCATGATGAAGGTGATCGAGATGGTACGGTCGACATCGATGCCGAGCAGCGCCGCCATCTTGCGGTCCTGCTCACAGGCCCGTTGCGCTCGTCCAAGCGAGGTCTTGTTGACCAGATACCAGAACAGCGCCAGCAGCAGCGCCGTGACGACGACGATGATGATCTGCTTCAGCGACACGCTGATGCCGTTGATGTTGTAAACCTGGCTGACCATCGGCGGGATCGGCTTGTTGCGGGGACCCTGCGTCACCTGGACGAAGTTCGACAGCGCGATCGACATGCCGATGGCAGTGATCAGCGGGGCCAGTCGGAACGAACCGCGCAGCGGCCGGTAGGCCACCTTTTCGATCGTCCAGTTGTAGAGGCTGGTGAGCAGCATCGCCACGATCATCATGATCAGCAGCGCCAGCACAACCGGCACGGAATAGAACAGCGCGCCAAGGGCGAGGAAGACGATCAGTGCCGTGAAGGCACCCACCATGAAGATGTCGCCATGGGCGAAATTGATCATACCGATGATGCCGTAGACCATCGTGTAGCCGATCGCGATCAGCCCATAGATCGATCCCAGCGTCAGCCCGTTGATAAGCTGCTGGACAAAGTACTGCATGTGTACATGGCTCCCCTGGAATGTCGCCCATGCAGACGCATTCCTTTTCGTATTTCCCCTAGTCGTAAAGTTTCGAGCCCGGATTGCAACGTCATTTTTCAATCGTCATGCGTGTTTTCGAAGCACGCCGCCCGATTGCCCGTTTTCCATCATCCGACCCCTGGACTATCGCGGACCCTACCATTGGCATAACGCAATGTCTTTGACGATTCGACCGCATCATGCGCTCCGTTTCGAAGAAATCGCCGTCAAAATTAGGTGATGAAAGGAATCCTTGCGTTTTTGGCACGATCCATTTTTCAGGTCGTTGCTTTCCGCAAGGTCAGGATTCCCATCACTTGACAACAAACCCGTGCGCGAACGGGTCGCGGTTGTCGATGAAGATGGTGTTCAGTCCGGTCATGCGCGCCCAGCCGCCGATCGAGGGAATGATGGCCGGCTTGCCGGCCACGCTGACATCCTTTTCGACCTTCCCCTTGAACAGCGAACCGATGATCGATTCATGCACGAAGCTGTCTCCGGCCTTGAGTTTGCCCTTGGCATGAAGCTGCGCCATGCGCGCCGAGGTGCCGGTGCCGCAGGGCGAGCGGTCGATCGCCTTGTCGCCGTAGAACACGGCATTGCGGGCATCCGCCCCATCCACCGTCGGCGCACCGGTCCACAGCATGTGCGACACCCGGTTGATGCCAGGATTTTCCGGATGCACGAAGGAATATTTCTCGTTGAGCCGCTGCCGCACCACCGGGCTCCAGGCGATGAAGTCGCCCGCCGAATGATCGGCCATGTCGCGATAGTTCTCCTGCGGTTCGACGATGGCGTAGAAGTTGCCGCCATAGGCGACGTCGACGGTGATTTCACCGAGCCCAGGGCATTCGACCGTCAGCCCCTCGGCATGGAGGAAGGATGGCACATTGGTGATGCGCACCTCCTCGACATAGTCGCCGACCTGCTTGTATTCGGCGACGACCAGCCCGGCCGGCGTGTCGAGCCTGAGCACGCCCGGCGTCTTTGGTTTGATCAGTCCGTGCTCGATGGCCATCGTCACCGTACCGATCGTGCCATGGCCGCACATCGGCAGGCAGCCGGAGGTTTCGATGAACAGGATGGCGATGTCGCAATCCTCGCGCGTCGGCGGATAGAGGATCGAACCGGACATCACGTCGTGGCCGCGCGGCTCGAACATCAGCCCGGTGCGGATCCAGTCATACTCGGCCAGAAAATGCGCACGCCGCTCCATCATCGTCGCGCCCTGCAACAGCGGGCCGCCGCCGGCGACCAGCCGCACAGGATTGCCGCAGGTGTGGCCGTCTATGCAGAAGAAGGATTTCTTGGCCATGACGCTCCTCGAAAATCAAAAACCCGAAAAAATCAAAATCGTTGCGGACCGAAGGGGGCCAGATCGATCGGCGGAGTCTGCCCCAGGACAAGATCCCTGATCAACCGTCCGGTGGCCGCCGCCTGGGTCAGGCCGAGATGGCCATGGCCGAAGGCATAGACCACCGACCGCTTTCCCGGCGCGCCGCCGATGACGGGCACTGAATCCGGCAGCGAGGGGCGGAACCCCATCCATTCGCGCCCACCCGAGGGATCGAGCCCCGGCAGGAATTTCTGTGCCTTCTGCAGCAGCGCCTTCGACCTGGCATAATTGGGCGGCCGCTCGATGCCGCCGAGTTCGACGGCGCCGCCGACGCGCAGGCCCGTTTCGAGCGGCGTGACGACGAAACCATGGCCGGAGAAGATCAGCATCCGCTTCACGTCGAAGGCACTCGTGGGCAAGGTGGTGTTGTAGCCGCGCTCGGTCTCCAGCGGAATGCGATCGCCGAGTTGCTTGGCCAGCAGATGCGACCAGGCGCCGGCGGCGACGACGAGGTGCCGGGCCTGTCTGGTCGTGCCGTCTGCCAACGTCAGCGTCGCTCCATCCTGATCCGCCGCGACTTGGCTGATCCGGACCAGCTCAAAGCGAGCGCCCTTGGCCTGCGCATAGGTCCACACCGCTTTGCCCAGCAGTTTCGGGTCGGCGACCGTCTTCCATCCCGGCACGAACGTGCCTTTGATGAAGCGCGGCGACAGGCCCGGCTGCAAGGCGGCCAGTTCCTCGCCCTCGACGTGGCGGAAACCGATGCCGAAACGCTTACGCGCCGCCCAGCCGGGCAGCCCGGCCTGAAATTCGGCTTCGCTTTCGTAAAGCTCGAGCGAGCCATCCTCGCGCAGCATCGACCGCGTGCCTGAGCGATCGAGCAAGCCCATCCACTCCGCCTCGGCAAGCTTCATCATGCCTGCTTGAGCGGCAAGGCTCGCCTCGTATTTCCCCGGCGCACCGGCGCGCCAGAAGCGGATCAGCCAGGGCAGAAGCGTCGGCAGGTAGGCGGGCGGGATGCTGAGCGGGCCGAGCGGATCGGCCAGCCATTTCGGCAGCTGCCGCATCATGCCCTTGTGCGCCAGCGGCAGCACGTCGGAGAAGGCGAAGGCGGCGGCATTGCCCGAGCTCGTCTCCTCGCAAATGCCTGTGCGATCGAAGACGGTGACCCTGCGTCCCGCCTCAGCGAGAGAAGCAGCGGCACAGATACCGATGATGCCGCCACCGACGATGGCTATGTCCAACCCTTCTCCCCGTTCACGGGGAGAAGGCGCCCGAAGGGCGGATGAGGGGCTGCGCCCCGCTTCTGTCGACTTGGAATTTCCTTGCACGTGGGCGCTGCCCCTTATCTGGCTGCCACCATCTTCTCCCTGCGAACAGGAAGAAGAAGCCTCAGAACTGCGGCAGTGTCGGCCGCACCGCGAGCGCATCCTTGACGATCTTCTCGACGGACTTGCGGCGATCGCCAGACAGCGGCTGTCGCGGCATGCGAACGCGGTCATTTGTGTTGATCGCGAACACTTCGGCAAGCTTGATGTTTTGGACCAGATAGGTCGAGACGTCGAGATCGAGCAGCGGCCGGAACCAGCGGTAGATGCCGAGCGCCTCTTCGCGGCGACCCTGCTTCATCAGCTGGTAGATGGCGACCGTCTCGCGCGGGAACGCGGTGACCAGTCCGGCCACCCAACCGATGGCGCCGACCGACAGCGCCTCGAAGGCCAGATTGTCGACGCCGGTGAACAGGTCGTAGCGAGTGCCCAGGCGATTGATGATCTCGGTCGAACGACGGATGTCGTCGGAGGATTCCTTGATCGCGACAAAGCGCTCGTCCGACGCCAGCTCCTCCATCTGGTCGACGCTGACGTCGACGCGGTAGGCAAGCCGGTTGGAGTAGATCATGACCGGCAGGTCGCCAGCCTGCGCGACCGCGCGCAGCGCCGCGACCGTCTCTTCCGCATTGGTGTGGTAGATCGGGCTCGGCACGACCATCAGGCCGTTGGCGCCTTCCCGGCTCGCGCGCTTGGCGATGCTGGCGGCCTCGCGTGTGCCGGCCTCGTTGACCGTCAGCAGCACCGGCTTCTTGCCGGCGACCTTTTGTGCGGTCTTCAGCACCTCGATCTTCTCATCGGGCGACAGCATCGGCCCCTCGCCGAGCGATCCGCAAACGATGATGCCGTCGCAGCCAGCTTCCATCTGCAGGTTGAAGCAGCGCTCCATCTCGGCATGATCGAGGCGATCATCCGCGGTGAATTTGGTCGTGACGGCAGGAAAAACTCCGGTCCACATGATCATCTCTCCATCTGATATATCACTGGTATATCTATTAACAAACCGGCTGTCAATGCGGAATCCGTTATGATATATTCAAGATATATCAGGAGAGCGCATTTGATATCCACGGCAGCAAGCACCTCGGCGGAGCCGGCCGCGACCAGGGCCTACCATGTGCTCGAGCACATGATCGTCACGCTCGAACTGGCCCCGGCAAGCTTCGTCACCGAGGGCGCCCTGATCGACAGGCTCGGGCTTGGCAGGACACCGGTGCGCGAGGCGATCCAGCGGCTGGCCTGGGAAGGGCTGCTCGACATCAGGCCGCGCGCCGGCATTGCCATCGCCCCGCTGCATCCCGGCGACTGGCTGCGCGTGCTCGACGCGCGTCGCGGCGTCGAGGTGGTGCTGGCCCGCTCGGCCGCCCGCTTCGTCACCCGCGAGGCCGCCGACCTGTTTCACGAAGCAGCGCTTGCCATGCAGAAAGCGGTGATCTCGGGCAACGTGCTTGCCTTCATTCAGGCCGACAAGGCACTTGACGAAGCGTTGGCGCTCGCTGCCGACAATCCCTTCGCCGCCCGTTTGGCCGCTCCTTTGCAGACCCACAGCCGCCGCTTCTGGTTCCGCTACAAGGCCGAGACCGGTCTTGCCGAATCCGCCGAGCACCATGTCGCGCTGATCCGCTCGATCCTTGCCGGCGACGAGGAGGCCGCGGCCAAGGATGCCAAACGCCTGATGGCGCTGCTGCGCGGCCACGCCGAAACGGCTGCGACGCGCTGAGCGTCTTTTAATCCGATGCGCTTTCGTCGCCGGTGCTTCCTCGAAGCTCGGATCACGTCCCTGGCAAGGCAGCCGCCGCCATCAACGAACCATCCCAGCCTTCGCCCGCCGTGATGACGCAGCTCTGACCATGCGTGTCGGTGGCAAGGATCGTCCAGGTGCCCTGGTCGGAGACGAATATCTCAAGAATGACGCTCGGGTTGACCAGGCCGCGCGCAGCCTCGCTTTCGTGGAATTTTTCCCCGAGCGCTTTGATCATATCCGCACGGGCTGCGCATTGCTCCGCCATCGCCGGGACGGCGGCAAACGCGGAAACCGCCGCGAAAAATAGCGTTGCCACAAGACGGGTCATCTGACACCTCCTTGCGCCAGACGATGTCCCCGAAGCTGTCGCCAGCGCCGTTGCTTGATCTGCCGTACCTCCTTGCGGCAGGACTGCAAACCAAGACGGCAGATGCCCACTTGGTTCCATCACATTAGCGTTCACGCAGATAGGGTCGTCGCCGACCTGCAAAAAAGCCCGGGCGCGAGCGCCCGGGCCTCAAATTCAAAATCAATCTGTTGTCCGGTCAGTTCATCGTCGGGATGACGAATTCGGCACCGTCCTTGATCCCGGACGGCCAGCGCGAGGTCACCGTCTTGGTCTTGGTGTAGAAACGGAACGCGTCCGGGCCGTGCTGGTTGAGGTCGCCGAAGGAAGACGCCTTCCAACCGCCGAAGGTGTAGTAGGCGATCGGCACCGGGATCGGCACATTGATGCCGACCATGCCGACCTGGACACGGCTTGCGAAGTCGCGCGCGGCATCGCCGTCACGGGTGAAGATGGCGACGCCATTGCCCATCTCATGGTCGTTGGCGAGCTTGATCGCGCTCTCATAGGTCGGCGCGCGCACAACCGACAACACCGGCCCAAAGATCTCTTCCTTGTAGATGCGCATGTCCGCGGTGACGTTGTCGAACAGGCAGCCGCCCATATAGTAGCCGTCTTCATAGCCCTGCATGGAGAAGCCGCGGCCGTCGACGACCAGCTTGGCGCCTTCCTTGACGCCGGTGTCGACATAGCCCTTGACCCGCTCCAGGGCTTGGCGCGTCACCAGCGGGCCGAAATCGGCGGAAGAGTCGGTCGAAGGACCGACCTTCAGGCTTTCGACGCGCGGGATCAGCTTTTCCATCAGCCGGTTGGCGGTGTCGTTGCCGACCGGGACGGCAACCGAGATCGCCATGCAGCGTTCGCCGGCCGAGCCGTAGCCGGCGCCGATCAGCGCGTCGACCGTCTGGTCCATGTCGGCATCGGGCATGATGATCATGTGGTTCTTGGCGCCGCCGAAGCACTGCACGCGCTTGCCGGCGGCCGTGCCGCGCGAATAGATGTAGTGGGCGATCGGCGTCGAGCCGACAAAGCCGATGGCCTTGATGTCGGGATCGTCGAGGATGGCGTCGACCACGTCCTTGTCGCCATTGACGACATTGAGGATGCCCGCCGGCAGGCCAGCTTCGAGGAACAGTTCGGCGATGCGCATCGGCACGCCCGGATCGCGCTCCGACGGCTTCAGGATGAAGGCGTTGCCGCAGGCGATGGCCGGCGCGATCTTCCACAGCGGGATCATTGCCGGGAAGTTGAACGGCGTGATGCCGGCGACGACGCCGAGCGGCTGGCGCATCGAATAGACGTCGATGCCGGGGCCGGCGCCGTCGGTGAATTCACCCTTCATCATGTGCGGCGCGCCGATGCAGACTTCGACCACTTCGAGGCCGCGCTGGATGTCGCCCTTGGCGTCGGCGATCGTCTTGCCGTGTTCGCGCGCCAGGATGTCGGCCAGTTCGTCATAGTCGCGGGCGACCAGTTCGAGAAACTTCATCAGCACGCGCACGCGACGCTGCGGGTTGGTTGCGGCCCATTTCGGCTGCGCAGCCTTGGCGTTCTCCACCGCAGCGCGCAGTTCCGCCTGTGATGCCAGCGCCACCGTGCCGCGCACGGAGCCGTCCATCGGCTGCATGACATCCTGCTTGCGGCCGCTGGTCCCGGCGACGTGCTTGCCGCCGATGAAATGACCATAGTCGATCATGATTTCTCTCCCTTGTTTGTGATGCTGCATTGTCCGCCTTTGGCCGGCGGATGGCAACGCGACGGAGAACGCAACCGTTGTGCGGAAAGTAGATAGCGGTTGACGGACGAGCATCAATTCTCGCAAATGCGGAGACCCCGTCTGATAGCAGCAGGGATTGAGAGATTGAGTTCCCACCACAGGACGCGGCGTCAGCGATTGTCATCTGGACCATCCCCATGAACTGGGATGACGTCCGCATCTTCCTTGCCGTGGCGCGTGCCGGCCAGATCCTTGGCGCCGCCAAACGGCTGGAGCTCAACCACGCCACCGTCTCACGCCGCATCGCCGCACTCGAGGATGCGCTTCGGACAAAGCTGTTTCGCCGGCTGACCACCGGCAGCGAGCTGACTCCCGCCGGCGAGCGCTTCCTCGACATTGCCGAGCGCATGGAGGGCGACATGATCGCCGCGCGCTCGACCATATCAGGCGAAGGCGACGATGTTTCCGGCACGGTGCGCATCGGCGCCCCGGACGGTTTTGGCGTTGCCTTCCTGGCCAAGCGCCTTGGCGCGCTGACCGCCCTGCACCGCGAGCTGACGATCCAGCTGGTGCCGGTGCCGCGCTCCTTCTCCCTGTCGCGCCGCGAGGCGGACATCGCCATCACTGTCGAGCGGCCGACCGAAGGCCGGCTGGTGGCGGGAAAGCTGGTCGACTATTCGCTCGGCCTGTTTGCCTCGCGCGCTTATGTCGAAGCCAATGGTCTGCCCAAAACAGCGGCCGAACTCGGCCAGCACACCCTTATCGGCTATGTGCCGGATCTCATTGTCAGCCCTTCGCTCGACTACGCGGCCGAATTCAGCGCGGACTGGCGCACCAGTTTCGCCATCTCCTCGGCGCTCGGCCAGGCCGAAGCAGTGCGCTCGGGCGCCGGCATCGGCATCCTGCACACCTTCGTCGCCCGCTCGATGCCGGAACTCGTGCCGGTCGATGTCGTGGCACCCATCCGCCGCGCCTACTGGCTGGTCTATCACGAATCGGTCAGGCCACTGCGCCGCGTCCAGATCGTCGCCAGCTTCATCACCAAGATGGTGGAGCGGGAGCGGAACCTGTTCGTCTGAGGCATGTCGCCCAAAACTGATCTCGGTTTTGGGCGAACGACATGCATAAACTAAGACGCTAAAGCGCATCGCATGAATCCGATCAAACGCGATACGCTTTGGCCGTGCCGCCTTTTCCTTGCCACAAAACCGGCCAGTGTGGCATCAGGCGTGCGGTCGCCGGCCACGGGCAGGTCGCCGGGTGGGGAACCTTTCAGAAAGCTGGCGCGGATAGACATGCGAGCCGTTCTTGCCATCCTGCCGCTGCTTTTCATTTCCGCTTGCGCCAATCCGTGGACGAAGGTTCCGGAGGCCGAACTGCCCAAACCGATCCGCTACGCCATGGCGCGGCCTTCGCCTTTCGTCTTCGGCAATTATTGCGGCCCCGGCACCCGCACCGGCGATCTGTCGGCCCAACCGGTCGATCGCCTCGACGCGGCCTGCCAGACGCATGATGCCTGCTACGTCGCCCGCCACAACCATTGCGACTGCGACGGCGCCCTGGTTGCCTCGGCGAAAGCGATCCGTGACGACAACGCAACGCCGCGCAAGATGCGCGGCGAGGCCGAACTGCTGATCGCCACCTTTGCCATCCCCGTCTGCAAGGTCTTCCCGCAGGGTTTCATGCCGCCGCGCGATCCGGCGCAATTGAGTGCCTTGAAGACCGGAGCTGCCGGGTGAAGGGTCGCGCATTCACCGCCGTCGTTCTGTTCGGGCTGGCTGTCCTTGCCGGCTGTGCCGGTACTGGTCGCAATGCCTGCGATCTCCTGCAAGGCCAGAGCGCTTGCGCGCGACCCGCGCTCTCCGCGGAGACAGCTGGGCCACGGATCGCCGCCGCGCAGTTTTTCGGCGACGCCGGCACCAGCGACTACGAAAAACGCTTCCTGGCGCTGCTCGCCCGCCATCAGCTTGGCGCCATGGACCGCGCCAACGGCACCGGCCCTTTCGGCCACGACCGCCATGAGATCGCCAACAGCGATTTCCAGGCGACCTACCGGACGCTGCAAAAACTGGCCGGGCCGGTTGCCGAAATGCATCTGCCGCCGGCCGGCGCCAACAGCGGCGAGGGTCATTTTGACGGACGCTGGCGGGTGTCGCGACAGACGCTCTACATCGATGCGGCGGCGCAGCCTTCGGCGCCCAAGACCTTCGATTTCTCCGGCCTGCAAGCGCGCAGCGTCGAGATCGTGCTGCGCCAGGCCGGCAAGCAACCGGCCGACATCGAAGGCGTCTGCGACGGCACGCTGGCGATCCGTGCCGGCGGCGCTTCACGCACCATCGCCACGGGCACGGCATTTCGCTTTCGCCTGTCCGGCGAGGACGATACGGTCAGCCTGTTTCCAAGTGACGGCCTGAACCGCTGCGCGGCAAGAATCCGCTCCAGCCTTGCTCCGGCCGGCGCGCCGCTCACCATCCGACGCGAAGAGACCGCCGATCCGGCGCTTGCCGCTTTCGACAGTCGCTACGAGCGTTGCCCGACGCCAGACCCAACCGGCCTCGATCCTCTCAGCCGCGCCTTCTATGCCAGCCGTTGGCTGTCGCAGACCTGTGCCTTGCCGATCGGAAAGCCGCGCCTGCTGCGCAAATCGCGCGATGGCTTCAACGCCAAGGTCGAGGCGCTGATGGGAGCGCCGCTGTCCGACAGCGCCATCGACAAGGGCGACCCGGAGCTGCCGCTCGACTTCTCCAGGGCCCCAAAACTGAAGCTGATCTATCTGTCATCCCTGGAGTTCAAGGCCGACTTCTCCGGCCGCATCATCGAACGGCTGATCCGTCATCATGCAGCCCTCGGCACCAAGGTGCGCATCCTGGTCACCGACGTGCTGGAGCGCGACAAGGACGACGCCATGCTGCATCGGCTGGCGGCCGAATTCCCCAATGTCGGGCTGCAGGAATATCGCTGGCGGGCGGACCGGGGCGCGCCGATCGACGAGCAGATTTCACAATTGCACAAGGTCCATCACGTCAAGATGCTGGCGACGCTTGCCGACGATCCACGGCGGTCGCGCGCCATCGTCGGCGGCCGCAACATCCATGACGGCTTCCTGTTCCACCAGCCGATCGATCTGTCGCGCTATCCCGACCTTGAGCAATACGGCAAGACCGATGGATTCTCGCTGAACTACTATTCGAACTGGAGCGACTTCGACATCGAGTTCGCCGATCCGGCCACGGTCGAGACCCTTGCCGCGCATCTTTCGACAGTGTGGCTGCGCGACGCCGACACCAATCTGGCGCGCCCCTTCTCCATTCCGGTCCGGTCCGACGGCGCCCGTCCTTCAGGCACGGCACGACACTTCATTTCGGTGCCTTACGAGGATGGCCATGCGCTGGAGGATTATTTCGTCGAGTTGGTCGACGCCGCCCAGCACCATATCCAGATCGTTAATCCCTACCTCAACCTGACGCCCAAGCTTGCCCAGGCTGTTGACCGGGCGCTCGCGCGCGGCGTCAGGATCGACATTGTCGGCCGCATCGATCTCAAGGGCGATATCGGCGGCAAGTTCCTCACCGCGCTCAACAAGCTGTTCGTCGAGAAATATGGCGACCGCATCAACATCCGCGAGTTCAAGGCGCCTGACGTGGTGCTGCATTCCAAGATCATGATGATCGACGAAAGGCTGGTCGCCATCTCGTCGGTCAATCTCAACAACCGCAGCTTCTTCCACGACAGTGAGAACGGCATGATGGTGCTCGATCCGGCCTTCTACACCAGGATGAAGCCGATCTATGACGACTATGTCGCCCACTCCAATCCGGTCGCCACCAATGTGACGATCCCGTGGGCGTATCGGCTGCTTTTCGACGAGGACTGGGTCCGGCAGGCGTTCTGACTCTCTAGCGCAGATAGCGCTCCTGCGCGAGGTCGCGGACGTCGATGTCAGGCACCCGGTTGGAGATGATGTCGGCCAGCACCTTGCCCGAGCCGCAAGCCATGGTCCAGCCGAGCGTGCCGTGGCCGGTGTTGAGATAGAGATTGGAAAGCTCGGTGCGGCCGATCAGCGGCGGGCCATCCGGCGTCATCGGCCGCAGCCCGCACCAGAACGTCGCGTCCCGCATCGCGCCGGCGCCAGGAAAGAGATCGCCGACCGAGTGTTCCAGCGTGCGCCGCCGCGATTCGTGCAGCCTGAGGTCGAAACCGGAAATCTCGGCCGTGCCGCCAACCCGGATGCGGTCGCCAAGCCGGGTGATCGCCACCTTGTAGGTCTCGTCCATCACCGTCGACACCGGTGCCGCGGCGGCGTCCTTGATCGGCACGGTGATCGAATAGCCCTTGACCGGATAAACCGGGATCGGCCGCTTCACCCGGCGCATGAAACCCGCCGAATAACTGCCCAGCGCCATCACATAGGCGTCGGCGGTCTTCCAGCCCTTGCTGGTGCTGAGATTGGCAATGCGGTTGCGGCTGCGGATGACGCGCCAGATCGTCACGTCGTACTCGAACTTGACGCCGCGCGCCACGCAAAGCTCGGCCAGCCTGTCGGTGAACATCTTGCAGTCGCCGGTCTCGTCGTGCGGCAGCCTGAGGCCGCCGACGAACTTTTCGCGCACCCCGGCAAGGCCAGGCTCAGCCGCGATGCAACCGTCCTGGTCGAGGATCTCGTAAGGCACGCCATACTTCTTCAGCACCTCGACATCGCCGCCGGTGCCGTCAAGCTGCTTTTGCGTCCGGAACAGCTGCAGCGTGCCCTGGGTCCGCTCGTCATAGGCGATGCCGGTCGCTTCGCGCAGCGCCTTGAGCGTATCGCGGCTGTATTCGGCCAGCGGCACCATGCGCGCCTTGTTGATCGCATAGCGCTCGGCCGTGCAGTTGCGCAGCATCTTGATGAGCCATGTCCACATATGCGGATCGAAGGCCGGCCGCACCACCAGCGGGCCATGCTTCATCAGCAGCCATTTGATCGCCTTCAGCGGAATGCCGGGCCCGGCCCAGGGCGAGGCGTAGCCGGGCGAAATTTCGCCGGCATTGGCGAAGCTGGTTTCCAGCGCCGGGCCTTTCTGGCGGTCGAGAACCGTCACCTCGTGGCCGGCCTCGGCGAGAAAGTACGCCGTGGTCACTCCGATGACGCCGCCGCCCAGCACCATGATCTTCATCGTTTACTCCTTGCCGCGTCGCACGCCCTTGAGGACGCCTGGACGCGGCGCATTCCGATTTGCGCATGATCCCCGGCGAAAATCGATGCCGATTTTCGAGATCATGCAGTGTTGCCTGTTCACGCCGCCGCAGGACCGGGGTCGTCATCCCCTGTCTGCCGCATTCCGGCCCTTTCGCCAAGGGGCCGCCAATCGGCTGCGGCGCTGTAGACGAGGGTGAGCCCATGCGGCCGTCGCGCCTCGGCCTGGGATTTCTCCCTGACGGCACGCCGCGCGGCCTCCGGCTGGTAGAGCACGGTCGCGATCAGGACCGACTCCCGCCTGCCGTCGGCCTGTTCGATCCATGCAGTCTGGCCCTCGGCCATGCCGAGCATGCAAAGCCCCCGCCTTGTCATGATCGACAGGCTGGAGCCGACCGGGCCGCGCACCTCGTTCTGCACCAGGGTCCGGGTCTGGGCGGGGCCGGCATCGACACGGAATACCAGCCTGCTGTTCAGCGTCACGATATCGGATCCGACCGAATCGATCGCGACGACCTCGGCCTTGGAAAGCTTGTCTTCAAGCATTGGAACAATCGGATCCGCGAAAGCCCGCCGACGCTCCAACATGATTTCGAGGACGGCGAAGTCCTTTGTCGTCAGCTGGAAATTCGCGCCTGTCATCACCGTCTCCATGATCAGGCCCCCTCCCGCCCGCAGGCCGGCGTATCGACCACTTCGATGGTCGCCGACAGTTCCCGGCCGCCACGGCTGCTCCAGCACACCGTCTGCCCAGCGGTCGCGCCGATGAGCGCCGTCCCCATCGGCGTCAGCACCGAGATCCTGTTTTCACTGATGTCTGCTTCGCCGGGATAGACCAGCGTGACGCGCTGGATGTTGCCGCCATCGTTGCGGATTGTCACCGCCGAGCCCATCCGCACGACATTGGCCGGCATGGAAGCCGCTGCCGTGACAACGGCACGGTCCATCTCCGAAAGCAATTCTTCGGCCGTCTCGGGCACGCGGTCGAGCGACGCCCGCGCCAGGCCCGTCAGCCTATGATGGTCGGCATCGGTGACCAGAAGCCGGCTCGGTGGACGCAATCCTGTTGCATGTTGCATGGCAAACCTCATGACTTGGCGCATCGAACAGACGCGCGCCTGCCGCCGCGCAAACGGTGGCTTGATGAAAAACCGGCAGCCGCGAAGCTGTCTGGCTCGGGAATGATAATGTCAGGTAGAAATGCCCCGGTTCGGACGGACGCCAAAAGGCGACCGCGCCGGGGCTACGATCCCGCGATCGGGCAGACCCTGAACAAGGTTCTGATATAAGCTGGGTTGCTCATGCATGGAGCCTTGCCGACAGGCGTCCGCTTGTCAAGCGCGGCCAAACCGCTCAACCGCCGACATAGCGCCGGTAGAAGCGCGGGCCGAGGCTGGTCAGGATCTCGTAGCCGATGGTGCCGGCATGGCCGGCGGCGTCATCGACGCTTTGCGAGGGACCGAGCAGTTCGACCAGATCACCCTCGCGCAGCCTGCCGCCCGGCAGGGCGGAAATGTCGAGAATGATCGAATCCATCGACACCCGCCCGACGAAAGGTAGCCGCACGCCCTCGAACCAGGCGGCGGACGCGGCGCGGCGTTGCCAGCCATCAGCGTAGCCGAACGAAATCGTCGCCAGCCTGAGCGGGCCTTGCGCATGATAGCTGTGGCCATAGCCGACGCCGGCGCCTTTTTCGACGCTTCGCGTCTGTGCCACCTTTGCCTGCAACCGCACCACCGGCAGCATCGGATTGGGCTTTGCCGGCGTCGGATTGATGCCGTAGAGGGCGGCACCGGGGCGGGCGAGATCGTAGTGAAAGGACGGCCCAAGAAAGATGCCGGAGGAATTGGCCAGCGACGCCGGCGCCTTCGGCAACATTGCGCGCAGCCGCTCGAACACCGACCGCTGCTTCTCATTGGCCGGGTGCTCCGGCTCGTCGGCGCAGGCCAGATGGCTCATCACGAACCTGATGTCGATGCCGTCGAAGGCCTGCGGATCGGCGGCAACGCGCTCCACATCCCGGGGCGCCATGCCGAGCCGCGACATGCCGCTGTCGACCTGGACCGCGGCCGGAAGTTTTCGGCCGGCGCGGCGGGCCGCAGCACGCCAGGCTGTCAGTTGCTCGTGGCTGTTGATAACAACGCAAAGGTTTGCTGCCACAGCGTCCGGCTCGGCACCGGGCGGAATGCCGTTCAACACGAAAATGGCAGGGTCCGCCCCAAGCGAGCGGCGCAGGGCGACGCCTTCGCCCAGAAGCGCAACGAAGAAGATATCGCAGCCTTCGCGCAGCAGTGCCGCCCCGACCTGGCCGGCGCCAAGGCCGTAGCCGTCCGCCTTGAGCACACCAGCGCAGGCAACATCGCCCAACCGCGCCTTCAGCCGCCGGTAGTTTTCACGGATTGCACCGAGATCGATGGTGAGGATGGCCCCAGCCGCCACTTCGCTCGTGGCGGTGACCTCTTCTGGCGGCGATTTTTGGAGGGCGTCGTTCATGGCGACCGTTCTTGTGGTGGATGGGTTAGTCAGTAGTCAGTAGTCAGTAGTCAGTAGAATTTGGCGCGGACCGCAACAGAACATTCAACCCTACTCCCCTACTCCCCTACTCC
>NZ_RZQP01000340.1:0-4894 GCF_003998165.1 Mesorhizobium sp. M7A.F.Ca.US.007.01.2.1
GGATATGCCTGTTCAAAGGCGGGATCTACATTGCCGGCAGCCGAGACGGAGTTCTGAAATACGACGAGAAAACGGGTTTGCAATCCGTCAAACCAACCGTCGTCAGCTACGGTTTGGTCGCCGATGAGCACCACATGGTTAGTTTCGGCGACAAGATCGCCATCCGCTTCAATGGCGAGACATGGGCGGGGATAAAGTTCGATTGAATGCGAAAGATTTGAGACGGATTATCGTCCTTGCGTCGCAAGATAGGACCGCACCTGATCCAAATTCAGGTCGCGTATGTGCATGCTGGCTGCTTGCGGCCGCAGCATCCGGGTGACGAAAAGTTCGCCCGCTTCCGGATACTGGGCATAAAGCTCTTCGGCGATTTCCAGGCCGGCAGGACCGGCTGTGCGCAAGCCATCCAGATGGGCTTCCAGCCGCTCGACAAGGCGGCCTAGGCGGACCTCATCCAGATCGAGGTTCTCGTCGGGATGAAGCAAATGGCGGTCATAGACCGTCCATAGGAATGCTGCCATCTCCGCGTGTTGGCGAACAATCTCGCGTAGGACCATCGCAGCCATCAGTTCAGGTTGACCGAGCCGCCACGGATGCGGTTGGTCGCGCTGGCGTGACTTGTCAAATAGGTGCCGCGGATGGTGATACGGCCGTCCTTTTCCATGATGATCGTTGCTTTGCCGCAACGTAGCTCGAGCCGCTCCTTCGCCGTAATTCGCATCAGCTCACCGTCCTGAACAATCTGCGGGACATTTGACTTGCGGGCAGCATCTACAATGCGACCGACGATGAGCGGTCGCCCAGGATCGCCATCCTGAAACAGCAGCGCCACTTCTGCGCCGATCATGTCCGACGTTAGTTCGGTCAGGCTGCGCGCGGGAACTGCCGTTTCATTCGGATTGCCGGGAAAGACGACCAGGGGAGCGTCCTCACCGAAACCGAGGAATGCACCGATGACAACCCCTTCGATGCGCTGTTTGGTCTTCGCCATCCGATGCCTCAGTTCTGGTTGATCTTTGAGCCCTTCATCGTGATGTCGCTGGATGCCTTCACGGTGATTTTGCCTGAACCATTGATGGAAATGTTCTTGCCGTCGATCGAGATCGTGCCATCCTTTTTCAGCCCTATCGCTGCGGAGCCGCACTTGATGATAATCGAATCTCCGGCCTCGATGACGAGATCCTGGCCGATCTTGATCAAACCGTCTTCCCCGACCTCTACCAAGCTTCCCTTGGCGATCTTGAGCGCTCGCGAGCCTCCGATTTCCGTCACGTCATCCGCGCCGACCTTCGCGCTTCGCTCTTTTCCTATCTCGGAAGTCAGTGCACCGCCGATCTTGAAACTCTGATCAGAACCTATCTTCACATTCTGCGCAGTTCCTATCTCCCAACTATCACTCGTGCCGACGCTATGGCTCTGACTCAAACCGACGCTCACGCTGCGCGTCGCGCCGACCGTGTTGCTCTGCAGCCCGCCGACGGTGCGCTGTTCCGCCGCTCCGACGCTGTCGACGCGCGCCGCACCGACGGTAATCGTCTGACCTATCCCCACAGTCTGAGAATGATTTGCGTCTATATTCTCCGTCGAGTTCGACACGACATGGATGGTCTCGTTGGCCATGACCGTCAGCGAACGGTTGGCGCCCACTGTCTCGGTGTCGTTCGAGCCGATGTTGGTGGTCTGGTCCACGCCGACCTTGACGGTCTTGTTGTTTCCGACGTCCTCGTCGAGGTTGTGGCCGACGGAGTGCTTGGCGTCGTGGTCGATGCGGTCGGACTGGTCGTGCTGCACCAGCTTGGTGCGGTCGTGCTTGACCAGAAGGTTATGGTCCTTCTGGGCCTGGAAATTGACCAGTTCGGAGCCGGCCTTGTCCTCGAACATCAGCTCGTTATAGCCGCCACCGCCTTTGGAGGAGTCGGACTTCCAGCCCGATTGCGTGGCGCTGCCCGGCAGCCCGTAGGGCGGCATCTGCGAGGCGTTGTAGACCCTGCCGGTAATGATCGGCAGGTCCGGGTCGCCTTCGATGAAGTCGACGATCACCTCCTGGCCGATGCGCGGGATCTGGATGAAGCCCCAGCCGCTGCCGGCCCAGGTCTGCGACACCCGCACGAAACAGGAGCTGTTCTGGTCCTTCTTGCCCAGACGGTCCCAATGAAACTGCACCTTCACCCGCGCATATTTGTCGGTAAATATTTCCTCGCCGGACGGGCCGACCACCGTCGCCGTCTGGGGGCCACGCATGATCGGCCGTGGCGTGATCCGCGGCGGACGATAGGGCAAGGCTGTCGGCGCCAAGCCGAGGATCACCTTGAAATTCTCGCTGTTGACGTCAGCATGGGCTCTGTAACCTGGATCAAACAGTCTGTATTCGGCGCTGACCACCAGATACTCCTGGTTCTGGTCCTCACGCGGAAAGCTATCCAGCTTGAACGTGCAGCCCGAATAGAGGCCGCGCACGGTGCCGACAGCGGCGATGCGCTGGTGGACGGCCTGGATTTCCTCACGCCGGATCGCGGCCAGGCTGTCTCCCCGGCCCGTTTCGAGATGCGCGCCGGGCTGGCGGTAGTTCTCACCCGCTGCCTCTTTGTGGCTGAACGGCTGGGCCGACTTGGCCATGAGATCGGCGCCCGGCTTCGTGAAATCATAGTCAGTGTGGGCATAGGCGCCTGGGCGCACCGAACTGCCCGGTATCCATTCAGTGATGTATTCGACATCGCGCCGCGAACCCTGACCTTCAAAGTTATAGAGCACTTTCTCGTAGCCCGGCGCAGGCTTCAGCTTGCTCATCGCATCGGCCAGGACAAGCGTGTGCTTGCCGTCATCATGCTCGAAGAAATACAGGATGCCTTCATGCTCCAGCAGCCGCTGCACGAAATCCAGGTCGGGTTCGTCGTACTGCACGCAATATTCGCGCGGGGGATAGGACCCTTGCAGGCGCAGATCGAATTCCGCGATACCGTATTTCTTGAAGATGTCCTTGACGATGTCGAGGACGCTCTTGTTCTGGAAAATACGGCAATCGGTGGTGTTGCCGAGAAACCAGAGCCACGGCCTGATGACCGCCTCATAGTAGGCCAGCCGATCTTCCAGCCGGGTGAGCCGGAACTCGGAGACGATGCCGCTGAACCAGCGTTTCGGATCAGATTCAGCTTCGATCGAGAGCGGCCCGCCCAGCATCTTCAACGGATCGATATCGGAGTCGGTGCTCACGAATCCGACCGTATAGGCAAAACAACGGCTGATCTCATCGCGTCCGACAAGATGCGTGAAGGTCAACAGCTCGGAGCCAACCGGTGTCCGGACAACGGTGGCACGTTCATTGGGCATGGGTCGAGCCCCCTCCTGGACGCGGCCGCCAATGTGATGGATTTGAAGTTCCCGCTATATTAACAGCATTCCGTTCAGGAACTTCTTAAATCCGCCACGCCAGGCCATGTTGAGCCTACCACATGTTTTCCTGCTGGCCAAAGAGGACATGGGGCGACAGAAACCCAAACCGTATCGCGGTTGGTCGGATTCACGCGCTGCACCTTCAGGTCTTGTTTCATGCAATGTCGTTTTCTCAAACGGAGGGCACTTTTGGGCGACATGCATTAACCAGCCGGTTCATCGACTTGAAACGCTTCTGTCCTGTTTTACCCGCAAGCTGCTAGAATGGCGGAGTATCGATCAACGATCGACGGCGATCTCGGATGCACATCAGTCTGGAAATCAACAATGTCGACGCCTTGCCCGCTGGTACCTCGACCAGCTACGCGGCGCGTGATCGCGGCTTCGAAATCGGACGCGATGCTTGCGACTGGACCTTGCCGGATCCCGACAAGTTCATCTCGGGCCGCCACTGCGAGGTTCGCTACGAGGCGGGCGCGTTCTGGCTGCACGACATCTCGCGCAATGGGACTTTCATCAACGGATCGAGCCAGCGCATGACCGGGCCACACCGGCTTGGCCATGGCGACCGGATACTGATCGGCCGTTATGTCATCTTGGTATCGATCGACGAAGAGCGCGCCACGGCGGGCTACCCCAGCTACAAATCCGAGCAGCGAGACATGCCGCCCGCGACAGGCCGACCGCTGGAATTCAAAGATGCACCTTTCTTCGATCCCGCGCAGCAACGGCCCGGGCAGCGCATTCCGCCGCACTCCCCACCCCTGCCTTCGACCAGAGACGAGGTCTTGCGGGAGATCGCGATCGGAGCCGGCATTTCGCCGGAATTGCTTCAATTACGCGACCCGCATGAAGTTGCCGCCGAAATCGGCGCGGTCCTGCGGGCGGTGGTCGAGGAACTGACGTTGCTGCTGAAAGCACGTGCGGCCGCG
This sequence comes from Mesorhizobium sp. M7A.F.Ca.US.007.01.2.1, assembly GCF_003998165.1. NCBI lineage: Bacteria > Pseudomonadati > Pseudomonadota > Alphaproteobacteria > Hyphomicrobiales > Phyllobacteriaceae > Mesorhizobium > Mesorhizobium sp. M7A.F.Ca.US.007.01.2.1. Next base: position 4,323 of record NZ_RZQP01000340.1, read on the forward strand.
AAAATGCTGGCCAAGAGCACACAACGAACGATGATCAGCGCCGCCGACAACAATCCGCTGAAGTTCGTTCCAGGAACCGACGAAATCCTCGAAATCATGTTCGCCCGTCGCAGGGCCGGCTATCTTGATGCCAGGCGCAGTATCGAGGACGCATTCCGCGATCTGAAGACGCACGAATTCGCCACCTATGCCGCCATGCAAGCTGCGCTCTCCCGACTGCTTGACGACCTGTCGCCCGAGGCGATCGGCAGGAAACTCCCGCCTACGTCGTTCACATCGAAGAAGGGGCAGGCCTGGGACGCCTATGTCGCGACATGGCGGACCATGGAGGAGGCACATGAAAACGGCATGCTGGACATCTTCCTGGCGTATTTCAGCGAGGCCTACGCCAAAGCCGACAAGCAAAAATAGGCGATCCAGGAAACGCCTGGCAGGGCAATCAGAAAAGTCCTCCGAGGCCCGGCATCCGGTTCCAATAAACAATTTCTGAGATTACAATCGCGTACGACAGTTCGCCAAGCGGGTAAGACTCATTGACCTGGGGGTCTGCGGCAATGTCATGCTACGGCGGG